>JADLCC010000317.1 GCA_020847425.1 Saprospiraceae bacterium | reverse complement strand
CTGACGGGATCCGTCCACATCAAGTGCGCTTATCTCGTGTGCTTGCCCGTTTGAGTATTTTGTACGCTATTGCTCATGTTACGCGCACTTGATGTGGACGGATCCCGTCAGGAGGACAACTCAGCATTTGCCTGGGATCGATATAAGGATCGTAAGCATTTGAATGTCAATAAGAATTGTGTGCATACCGTAGGGGCTTACGACCCCGTACATGTCTAGCCACTACCATTCCGAGCGCCTAAAGCGTTTATTCTAAAACAAAAAATCCCGAATTTTTCATTGAAGAAAAATTCGGGATGAGTCATGTTGCAATCCCAAGCGGGAAAAAATCCTGAAAAATCTTTATCCAATCCCTCAAATCCTGTTCAAACAAGACTCAGTTCGTCCGCGGAATCAACAACCTCTTCCCCGGCATCAGCGTCTCATTCACTTCCAGGGAGTTCACCTGCGTCAATTCGGCGCTGCTTACTTTGAATCGCGCAGCAATAGAGCCCAGGGTATCGCCTTGTCTGACCACATATTCCTGAAAATAAGCAGCAGGTTGCGTTGTAGTGGAGCCACCTTTTGGCTGCTGATTGCCCAGTACCGAGGTTTCGGAGAACGGTTCGGTCGGATTGATGTAGGTCGGATCCGGATTGGTATAGGTGGAATACATTTGCGGGTTAAAAGTGCTGTTCGAATTCAGCAGATTCCCGGTAGCGGGATTGTTCTGGTAAGCGGGATTGTTCTGGTAAACCGGATTCTGCTGGTAAGCCGGATTTTGCTGATAGCCGGAAGTGCCCGGCTGAACGGCATTGGTCTGGCAACTGCATTCCGGAATAATAATCTGCTGGTTGATCTGCAGCATTACATTGCCTTCCAGCGGCATGTTGTTGGCACGGCGGATACATTCTTCGGCGCAGACGTATTTTTTGGAAATGCTGTACACCGATTCCCCTTTTTCCACAATATGCACGGCAGGGCGTACATTGGTATTCACGGCCGGTTGTTGCGGCTGTGAAAAATAGTACGGATTCGTCGTATTGGCGTATTGTGCAGGCAGGTAAGTTACTTTGCCGGCATTCGGGTTGTTGTAGTTGTATGCAGCAGGAGCCGTTTCTGTGGCTGCCCAGTAAATGGACTGGCTGTTCACCATCGGGCCATCTGCCGGTTTGGGTTTGGCGGCGGGCGCCGGGCCTTTGGAAACAACGGCATTGACCGGTGGTTTGGTCACCCACACTTTCTGGCAGATTTCGAGGTGGTTGGCGTTTTTAATGCCGTTCCATTTCTGCAGCGTTTTGATATCCACTTTGTAGGTGCGGGCAATGGCTGCCAGCGTTTCCTTGGGCTGCACGATATGGTAGCCGTAGCCGGGCAGTTCTGGGCAGGAAATGAGGCCCGGAGGCGGTCCGACCGATGCCGGTGTGTTGATGGCAGAATAATCTTCTTTGTTCGGTTCGGTAACGGCTGAAGGGTTGGTACTGCCATATCCGAATTCCGGCGCGTACTGCGGCAGGGTGGAAGCGGCAACGCTTTGGCCCTTGCAGACTGCGGCGAGGTAATCATCGAAAGCCATGCCGTTCATTTTCACCAGGCGGCGGGCATTGCCTTCCGCTTCGGCAGCGGTCAGTCCCGAGCGGTCGCTCGTGATACCGATTCCCGGGATGAAATCAAAATCGGCGCGTTCCATGCCCGCCTGAACGGGTTCGCGGCGGAAGGAGTACTCGCGGCGGCACTCGCGCGATTTCACGCCGGAGAGGTAAACGTAGGAGCCGGAATTGGCGGTGCCGAGGTTGACGGAGCCTACCAGTTTGGTGCTGTCCAGCGCGAAAGCGTAATTCGGCGCTTTAAACAGGTAAAACGCGCCGTTGCGGGTCACCTGAATGGCCTCGATGATCGGCATTTGCAGGTAACCGGAGGAGGTCTGGTGCACCACGTACACCTGGCGTTTCATTTGATTGATCGCGTCGGTAAATGCTGCGTTCATCGTAAAACCGCGGCAGGTGACGGCGCCTTTGGGCAGGGTAGGGGACGTGATCCCTTCGCTGCCGGCTTTGAGCAGGAACTGTTCGTTGCTATTGGGATGTACCGAATAAGTCAGTACGCCCGTACCGCTATAGGTATATCGATATTCCAACTGATCCATACAATCCTGCGTAAAAAGCAGGAAAAGCGGTGCGCCGGTAGTGGCCTGGGCCGACAGGCGGAAAGTGCAAAGCAGCAGGAAAAAAAAGGAAAGGAGGCTTTTCATAAACAGACTGTTTGGTGAAGAAAAGGGTTTCTTCTAATCATTAATCGGGTTATTCTCTAGTACTTGGACATTAAAAATTTCTGCAAGGTTAGGCCAAAAAATTTAATTAATCGCCTGAAAATCAGAACTATATTCAAATTCGATGCAAAGAAGTGCCTTACAATCGGATTTTCATAATTTTTTAATGCCTTGATAACGCAAATTGTGTTGGAAAGTGTACCCGGTAGCCCCTATTTTTGCGCCATGTCAAAACCATTGATTTTAGTCACCAACGACGATGGCATCGTCGCACCCGGTATCCGGGCTTTAGTTGAAATCGCTTCCGAAATGGGTGAAGTGGTAGTCGTTGCCCCGGATTCTCCCCAAAGCGGCAAAGGCCACGCCATCACCATCCATGATCCGCTGCGCCTGAAAAAAGTGAACGTATTCGAAGGCATTGAAGCCTGGGAGTGCTCCGGCACGCCGGTCGACTGCGTGAAACTCGCCAAACACGTCGTATTGAAAGACCGGGTCATCGACCTGTGTGTTTCGGGCATCAACCACGGCAGCAATGCGAGCATAAACATTATTTATTCGGGCACTTTGTCGGCCGCTATGGAAGCCGCCCTGGAAGGGATCAAAAGTATCGGGTTCTCGCTCGATGATTTTAGTTTCGATGCCGACTTCAAACCCGGCATGCCGTGGATACGTAAAATCATGCAGTACACCCTGGCGCATCCCTTTGAGTCGGGTAATTTGTTGAACGTCAATATTCCCAAACTCTCAGCGGACAATCTGAAAGGACTCCGCATTTGCCGGCAGGCCGATGGCAGGTGGATTGAAAAATTTGTGGAAGGCCGCGATCCGAGCGGTCAACCTTATTACTGGCTGAGTGGGAAGTTTGTCAATTCCGATCACTCGGATGATACGGATATTCTGGCCTTGCAAAACGGGTTCATTTCTGTTGTGCCTTCTATGCACGACCTGACGAATTACAAGGCGATGGGGAGTTTGAAAGCGCTGGAGGAGGTCTAAGTAAATAATGGGTTAAAGCAAATCCAATTCGCCAAAATATGGTTAACACCTGCTTTTACCCTGAGTGTCATCCTTCCCACGCCTTGCGTGGTGCAAATGACACACCTTTGGGAGTTGTTTTTGGTTTACTCTATCGAGTAGCCAGGCGTTACCACCGAGCGACCCGGTCGCTTCAAGCGACCGGGTCGCTAAGCCAGGCTGCCTGCTAACGACAAGCCATGTCATTTTGAAATAATTGCTGCCTTTCTGCGGTATCAGGGCCTCAGGATGACACTCAGGATAAGAGCAAAATCAGCTAATTCATAGCGATTTGGATTAGTTTTAATCCATTATTCGCATAAGTAAGTAAAAATGCAACGAAGAAATAAAATCTGGGTAGGCATGTTGGCCGGCATCCTGCTACCTGTACTGAGCCTGGTCATGCTCCATCAGATATTTAATTTGCTGGAAAAACTCGGCGGCGTCAGCGACACCGGCTTTTCTCCCAATTTTCGGGAGCGCACCCTGGCCATCCTGGCCATCGCTATCAACCTGGTGCTGCTGAATCTGTTCCGCAAGCGCCGCTGGGAACTGGCTATGCGGGGCGTCGTGATTGCGACAACGATACTGGCCGCCGCTTGGGTGGGGATTTATGGGGTCAAGCTGTTTTAATTTGGTTATTGGTTATTCGTTATTGGTTATTGGTTATTGGTTATTCGTTATTCGTGTGGTAACTCTTGGCTAAGTTTATTACTTGGGCCAAGAGTTACCACACGAATAACGAATAACGAATATCGAATATCGAATAACGAATATCGAATAACTATTTCTGAAGGACCTTCGCCACCAAATCCGCCGCTTCCTGAAATTCCACGGCGCCCATGACCTCCAGGCCAGATTCGTCGATGATCTTTTTAGCGATATCAGCGTTGGTGCCTTGCAGGCGAACGATAACCGGCACGGGAATCTGACCGATGGCTTTGTAGGCATCTACCACACCCTGTGCAACGCGGTCGCAGCGCACGATACCACCGAAGATATTGATCAGAATGGCTTTAACATTCGGGTCTTTCAGGATGAAACGCATGGCGTTTTCTACCCGTTGTGCGTCGGCGGTGCCGCCTACGTCGAGGAAGTTGGCAGGTTCGCCGCCAGACAGTTTGATCAGGTCCATGGTAGCCATGGCCAGACCGGCGCCGTTGACCATGCAGCCCACATTGCCGTCGAGTTTAACGTAGTTCAGGTCGTATTCCTGCGCTTCCACGTCTGCCGGATCCTCTTCTGCGGTATCGCGCAGCGCTTCGAGGTCTTTGTGGCGGTAGAGCGCGTTGTCGTCGAGGGTTACTTTGGCGTCGACAGCGATAATTTTATCGTCTGACGTTTTGAGGCAGGGGTTGATCTCGAACAGGCTGGCATCCGAACCGACAAAAGCGGCGTAGAGTTTTTGCACGAAATCGACCATTTCTTTAAAAGCCTGGCCGCTCAGTCCGAAGTTGAAAGCCACTTTTTGTGCCTGGAAAGGACGCAGGCCGATCAGCGGATCGATAAACTCGGTGAATACCCGGTCGGGCGTTTCTTCGGCCACTTTTTCGATATCCATACCGCCGTCGGGCGAGTAGATGATCACATTGCCGCCGGAGGCGCGATCGGTTACAATACTGATATAGAACTCTTTAGGTTCGTTGGCGCCGGGGTAAAACACATCCTGTGCGACCAAAACCTTGCTCACCAGTTTGCCTTCCGCAGAAGTCTGGGGCGTGATGAGGTGCATACCGATCATAGCCTGGGCGATTTCGCCGGCCGATTCCGGGCTTTTGGCGAGTTTTACACCGCCGCCTTTACCACGTCCGCCGGCGTGTACCTGCGCTTTGACGACGCACCAGCCGGAGTCGTACAGTTCTTTCAGTTTTTTAGCAGCATCTATGGCTTCCTGTGCATTGTATGCTACGAAGCCTTCCTGGATTTTTACACCGTATGATTTGAGCAACTCTTTGCCCTGGTATTCGTGTAGGTTCATCGAATAGGTATGTGAATGGTTAAGCAGAATGGATGGGGCGCCCAAAAGTAAGGCGATTTCATTTTACTAAATGGTATCTGCCTTTTTTTTGAACGAAAGTTTTTACTGGCCTGGTTTTTGCAATTGGATTTCAATCCCGGAATTTTATTTTAATGCTTGAAAAATCTTGAAATTTACCAATAATAAAACGTAGAATATCGTTTATAAAAAATAATTTTCTGATTTCCTGCGATAATATAAAATTACAATAATTACCTTGCCACTGCCTTTTAAGTCCTACACCATGAATGCCAATTTAAAAATTGACCGCCAATTCCTGTTTTTACACGGGGATAACCTCGCAGTGTTCTGCGAACGTGTTTTGCGCAACACACATATGACATCAGCAGCCTGTATCCTGCAACGGTTGAGCGACACCACCGCTTCTCTGCGCAGGGTATTGACCGATCCGAACCTGAAACGGAAATTACGCACGGAGGCTGTCCGCGAAAAAGAAGCGGCAGTCCTGCTTTCCCTGGGAGAATTAGCCGATTTTCTGGAAAACAACCTGGCCTATAAATCGGATATTTTCACCTCCGGTTTCAGGCCCTACACGACGCATCGGAAAACTTCAGCGACCCGGCTGGAGCAACGTATGGCTGCCAAACTGGCGCGGCTCGACAAGGCGAAAATGGAAGAGGTTATTTGATTGTAATACCTTCATCATCAATGAGTTTGCCTTGTTGCACCCGCACGATACGCGCCGGGAAATTTTGCAAAATCCTGTAGTCGTGGGTAGCGCAAAGCACGGCTGTATTGTGCTGTTTGGCGAGGTTGCGCAGTAAAGTCAGTACGTCGTCGCTGGTCTCCGGATCGAGGTTGCCGGTGGGCTCGTCGGCCAGCAACAGGGCGGGTTTGTTGAGCAGCGCCCGCGCTATGACGATGCGTTGCTGTTCTCCGCCGGATAGTTCATAAGGCATTGCCATCTGCTTGTTCAGCAAACCCACTTCCGTGAGTACTTCCTGCATGCGGGCATTCATTTCGGCTTCGTCGGTCCAGCCGGTTGCGCGCATCACAAACAGCAGGTTTTCAGCCACATTGCGGTCGGTCAGCAGGTTGAAATCCTGGAACACGATACCCAGTTTGCGCCGGAGCAGGTGGATGTTTTTGCGGTCGACTGTGCGCAGGTCGAAACCCGCCACTTCCCCGTGGCCGGTACCGAGTGGCAATGCAGCGTATATCGTTTTAAGCAGGCTCGATTTGCCGCTGCCGGTTTTGCCGATCAGGTACGTAAATTCTCCCTCCCCGATATTCAGGCTGATGTTTTGCAGGATGACGCTGTTGTCCTGCTGGCAAATGTCGACGTTGCTGAGTTTGACGATGGATTTCAAGGTGCGGCGATTAACATGATAATACTGATGGGCAAAAGTCTTGATTTTTATTGAAAGCGGGTGGAAATAATTGGAACACGGATTTTATGGATGAGACACGGATTTTTCCCGTCGTAGAGTGATGAGACGCGAATGAAACGGATTTTTTTTATGATTTAAACGGATTTTTCCCGTCGTAGCGTGGTGGGACGCGGATGAAACGGATCTTTTCTGATTTAAACAGATTTTTTCCCCTCGTAGGGTGATGATTAAAAATCCTGAAAATCCGTGTCTCATCCGTTAAATCCGTGTTCCAAAATCCTTCTCTTATCCAGGAATCACAGCCCCAGTACATCCCCCATCCCAAAATACCCCGTTTTTCCATGCAGCCACGTGGCGGCCAGCACGGCGCCGCTGGCAAAACCCATACGGGAATGTGCGCGGTGTTCTATGGTGATGTCATCCACTTCGCTGTGCCAGTTCACGATATGTGTGCCGGGCACTTCGCCTTCGCGGATGGCGGTCACGGGTATATCGCCGGGACCGGGCAGGGTGGGGGACAAGGCCCAGCCATCGGAGCGGATATTGTTCGCAATGATCTCATTAACAAGGGTTAATGCAGTGCCGCTGGGCGCGTCTAGTTTATGGATATGGTGCACTTCGGTCAGTGCGGCGCTGTATTCGGGCCGCTGTTCCATCAGTTGCGCGAGGTGGCGGTTGAGGGCAAAAAACAGGTTGACGCCGATGCTGAAATTGGAGGCCCACAGCATGGCGCCCTTGTGTTCCAGGCAATAAGATTTTGCTGCTGCAAGTTGCTCGTTCCAGCCCGTCGTGCCGCAGACTACCGGGACACCGGCCTGCAGGCACAACATCACATGTTCATATGCGGCTTCCGGGCGGCTGAATTCTATTACCACATCAGCCTGCCGAAGCAGTGCGATGTTCAATTCCGCGCGGTTGTCGCGGCTGATCCGCCAGGCGATTTCGAGTCCTTGTGCCAGTGCGACTTGTTCGATTGCCCGGCCCATTTTGCCGTATCCGAGTAGTCCGAGTTTCATGTTCGTGAATCGTGAGTGGTGAGTCGTGAGGGGTTAGGAAGGGAAGAAGGCGTCTTCGATGTGGCGGATTTCAAGTATCTGATCGTTTTTCAGCAGGATTGCGATGATATCGAAACGTATTTCCCAGTCATAATCAATTTGTTCCATATAAATACCGGCAGTACGTGCCAACAGGTCCTGTTTTTTGGGCCCGACAGCGTCTTCCGGTCCGCCGAAACCGTCGCTGGCGCGGGTTTTTACTTCCACAAAAACCAACAACCGTTCATTAGCCCAGGCAATAATATCAATTTCTCCGCGACCTGCGCGAAAATTGAGCGCAACCACCCGGTATCCCTTGTTTTCAAGGAATTCGACTGCGATGGATTCGCCGCGGCGGCCGATTTCGGTGGTGGTCATGATTGTGAGTCGTGAAACGTGAATCGTGAGTGGTGAATCGTGAGTGGTGGTCAAGGGCGATGGGATTTTTCAATGGCGCGAATAAGGCCGCTGAGTAGTTGAAAGCATTTTACCATGGATGCACTGATTTTTGCTGTG
Source organism: Saprospiraceae bacterium (assembly GCA_020847425.1). GTDB lineage: Bacteria > Bacteroidota > Bacteroidia > Chitinophagales > Saprospiraceae > M3007. The sequence continues at coordinate 9,463 of JADLCC010000317.1, read as the reverse complement.
TCTACATGGTGCAAATATCCTAAGTCAAAGGCGATATCCAGTGCGGCATCTATCTCAATGCAGGAGCCACGGGCGATTTCAAAAAATCGTTTTCGCTCGTTCGCTGAATTTCTTGATGCGCCTTCAGAAATGTTCAGGTGTACAGATAAAGCCGCGCGCCTTATTTGTGAGACCATACTAAAGCGTTCTTCTGCTGGCAGTTGATTGGTTAAATAATAACAACTGTGGACAAATGACCTGGAGACCTTGTAAACATCTAACTCTGTGTGTTTTAAAGAAAGAAACATATTGAAGCGGGTTAAAATGAAAGTTCAAATATACCTTTACCACTCACCCAAACTCACGACTCACGACTCACGCACTCACGGATACAGCAAATACTTTTTCCGGATCTCCTTAAACAACTTCAAATCATACTGCCAACTGGCCCGGATTTCCGCTTCACTTTTACAGTCCATGATTTGTTGCCGCAGGGTATTGTTGCCCGCCAGCAGGTCAAAAAAGCGGTTGGGCAGGAAAAACGACTCCTGGTTGGGCATGCGCCAGAAAAAGTCCAGTAAAATGCTCAGGTTCAGGGAATCCATCCGGCGCAGCGTGTCGAGGGGGATATCGCGAAAATCCATGCCGTAGCACACATTGCCCTCCTGGGGTGGATACCGGGCCGCAAATCCCCGGCGCGGGACAAACGAAAAACTGCTGTCGGGGTACTCCGGGTGGCCGACCATTTGAAACGGGTAAGCCGTGCCGCGGGCCAGGCTCACTTGTGTACCTTCAAAAAAACAAAGACTGGGGTAAAGCAGGGCTGCACGCGTGTTCGGCAGGTTGGGGGAGGGGCCGACCGGCAAATCATAAGGCGTGTTATGGGTGTAATTTTTACACGGAATAACCTGTAAATCAATCTGATCTGCGTGGCTGGTCCAGTATTCGCCGGCAAAAAGCCGGGCGAGTTCGCCAACGGTGCAGCCGTGTACCACCGGCAGCGGTGCGATGCCGATAAATGAGGAGAAACGCATGTCCAGCACCGGTCCGTCGACATAATGACCGTTGGGGTTGGGTCGGTCCAGGATGATAATCTGTTTACCGTTTTCCGCACAGGCTTCCATCATGTAAAACATGGTACTGATATAGGTGTAAAAACGAGCGCCTACATCCTGGATATCGAAAACCACCACGTCGATGCCTTCGAGGTCCTCGCAACTCGGTTTTTTCTTGGTCCCATAAATCGAAACAATCGGGATACCGGTGCGGATATCTTGTCCGTCGGCCACCGTTTCACCGGCGTCTGCGCCACCGCGAAAGCCGTGTTCAGGCGCAAAAATACGCGTCACACAACAGCCGATATCGTACAGGCTGTCAACCAGGTGGGTGCTGCCGATCAGGGAAGAGTGGTTGACCACCAATGCCGTCTGTTTGTCGCAAATGAAATGCAACAACGTTTCGATTTGTTCAGCGCCAATAATAACACGTTGATTTTCAGCAGGTTTTGGCTGTGAGAAGGCCGCAAGCGACCCCAACGACAGCATGGCGCTAAAAAAAACTTTCCAATGATTCAATTTCAAAACTGACTTTTTCAAACAATTCGTGTTTACTGTTATATGTTTGCAAACCTTTACTAGTTATCTGTTATTAGTTATTGGTTATTCGTGTTGATAATCAAGCATTTACAACCAATTTAATCAAAACTTGTACTGCCGAGGCACTTATTTACAAAATCACCCCTTTTGAGCCGCTATTATCAACCCTTATCAACCCTCATCAACCTTCATCAACCCAACCACAAAGTGTACGCTATCATCGACGTAGAGACTACCGGCGGGCAAGCCCGTTACGAGCGAATTACCGAGATTGCAATCGTGTTGCACGATGGCGACCGGGTGGTTGATACGTTTTCAACGCTGCTAAACCCCGAACGCAGTATTCCCTGGAGCATCACACAACTGACGGGCATTTCCGATAGTATGGTAGCGGACGCCCCCAAATTTTTTGAGGTAGCCAAACAGATCGTCCAGATGACCGAGGGCGCCATATTTGTTGCGCACAATGTGTCTTTCGATTATGGTTTTATCCGTGAAGAGTTTGCACGATTGGGTTTTACCTTCAGCAGAAAACAACTTTGCACGGTCCGAATGGCCCGAAAAGTGTTTCCCGGCTTGCCCAGTTATAGCCTGAGCAACCTGAAACAACATTTTGGGATCCGGGTAGCGCGCAGCCACAGGGCGCTCGACGATACCCTCGCCACGGTGGATCTTTTTGAGCGCATCCTCGCAGCACAACAGGGCGACACGGTTCAGCAGTTCATCAACCACGGCATAAAGGAAACCAAACTTCCGAAAAATATTACACTGGAACGCCTTCATTTGGTACCTGATACCTGTGGCGTGTATTATTTGCACGATGAAAAAGGGGATGTGATTTACGTTGGGAAAAGCCTGAACATCAAAAAACGCCTGTTTGAGCATTTTTCAGATCTTTCTCCTAAAGGTGAAAAATTGCGCAACGGGGTTTCCGATATCAGTTATGAAGTGACGGGCAGCGAACTCGCGGCGCTGCTGCACGAAAGCGCCGAGATCAAACGCTTGCTACCGCCGGTCAACCGCGCCCAGCGTATCCGGAATTTTGCGGGCGGCATTTTCAGTTATGTCGACCAGAACGGCTACCGCTGTTTTGCGGTCGGCAAACGCAGTGCCCGCAACATCAAGCAACTGGATTTTGTGGCCGATTATCCAAAAGTGGACAGCGCCCGGATGCATTTGCAGAGTGTGGTGCGGCAATTCGAACTCTGCTACCGGCTCAGCAACCTCGATGCTTCCGAACGCGCCTGCTTTCATCACTCCATCAAAAAATGCAAAGGCGCCTGTATCGGTCTGGAAACGCCGGATGAATACAACGAGCGCGTGGAACAAGCCATGCAGGTGTTAAACAAAAGATTGTCAGGGAGTTATCTGATCATCGATCGAGGGCGTACTGAAGCCGAAAAAGCCGTGATCGGCGTTCAAAACGGCGCCTATATCGGTTATGGCTATGTCGATCAAAACGATGGGTTTGCAAGTATGGATGAATTGCTGGCAGCTCTGACGCCACCGCTGGTACACGACCCCGACGCCGGTCGGATCATCCGGGTTTTTCTGGAAGGGCAGAAGGCGGTGAAGGTGATTAAGTTTTAGAGGGTTTGGTAGGGTTGATGAGGGTTTATGAAGGTTGATGAGGGTTGATAATAGGCGCCAAGTAGAGTCAAGTCCGCTTTTTCGAGCAGCAATATCAACCCTCATCAACCCTTATAAACCCTTATCAACCTTTATCAACTAAATTTCCTCCTCCCGCGCTTTATCCATCAAATAAAAAACAGAAGCCGCTGCGCCGGCGCCGAGCATCGGACCGATCAGGTACAGCAGCAGGTCATTCCAGAATGCCATTCCTGCAATCATGTAAGCAACAGCAACAGCGGGATTGAAAATAGCGCCGCTCATATCCCGGAAAGCAATACCGAGGGCAAGGACCACCATACCCAGCATTATACTGCTTCGGGTGGCGTTCGATTTGTTGAGCACAGCATGAACAACAACCATCGTCCAGGCAAATGTGCCCAGAAATTCTGCAATAATGGCCGGAAGCAAGGCATTCTGGCGTGGATCAATTTCCGGAATGGAACTCAGGCTGCTTTCTGTAAGAAAAACGGCGATCGTGCCTGCCAGGATGGCTCCGAATACTTGCGCCAGGATATAATAAAGAAAGTCTGTACGTTCCATTTTTCCACGGATCAACAATGCCAGCGACACGACCGGGTTGTAATGTGCGCCGGAAATTTCCCAACCTATTCCGGTCAGGCCGATCAGTATGGCGCCGACAGCCAGTGGGGCCATCGCGCTGTAGTTGCCCGTCGTGGCCAGAATGGCCGTTAAAGACAGAAAAAATGTTCCAATAAACTCAGTCAGGTATTTATGCATGTACGGATAAAAATTAGGTGCATTTTTGCCGGACGAATGTACATGAATTTGGTGTTTTGGTGTTTTGGTATTTTAGTGTTTTGGAAGTATTACCCTTGGCTTGGATAACAAGATAATTGGTGAGTAGAAAGCCCAAAACACTAAAACACCAAAACACTAAAACACCAACTACACACCAAACACATACCTATGTCACGATCTCTCCAATTGCTCCAGGTAATCATGTTATTACTCCCCTTGCATACAGATGCTCAGAATCAGGTACTTACACCTGAAATACTTTGGAAAATCGGCCGGGTAGCACTCGACGATGTTTCGCCGGACGGGAAATACGCCCTTTACGGTGTACAACGCTACGATATGGCGGCCAATAAAGGCAGCCGTACCTTATATCTGGCTGACATTCAAACCGGCACAACCCGCGCGCTTACGGACCCGGATGAAACCAGTTCCGATGCACAGTTTCATCCGAATGGGAAAAAAATAGGTTTCCTGCGCGACGGTAAATTGTTTGAAGTGAACACCAGCGGACCTTCCATGACCGGCCAGGTGAGCGATCTGGAGATCAACGGGTTTCATTATGCGCCCGATGGAAAGTCGATCCTGTTTGCCCGCGATGTGAAACTGGATCAAAACACGACCGATCGTTATCCCGACCTGCCTAAAAACAGCGGCAGGATATCGGACGGATTGTTGTACAGGCATTGGAAAAGTTGGCACGACTATGCATACAGCAATGTGTTTTATGTGGATTACAGGGACGGGAAATTTGTCGGGAAACCCGTTAATATCCAGCGGGAAGAACGTTTCGACAGCCCGCTCACTCCCGACGGCGGTATGGAACAGATCACCTGGAGCCCCGATTCCCGCTGGATTGTGTACACCTGCCGCAAACTCAATGGCACAGCGGAAGCGCAAAGCACCAACAGCAATTTATACGCTTATGAAGTTGCTTCGGGTAAAACGATGAATTTCACGCCTTACAATGAAGGCTATGATCGCGATCCTGTTTTTTCACCCGATGGCCGTTACCTGATATGGACCAGTCTGGCGAAGGGCGGTTACGAAGCCGATCGCCCGCGATTGATGCTGCTCGATACCCAGACACAATTGACGGAAGAATTATCAGCAGGCTGGGATTATGAAGTGAACAACCCGGTTTGGTCGGCAGACGGTAAAACCATTTATTTCCTGAGTTCGGAAAATTTCACCTACCAGGTGTATGCGTTGAATGTGACAGATAAAAAAATCAGGCGCATCACCGAAGGGCAGCATGATTATACGGCCTTAAAAGTGGTTGGAAATGAATTGATTACAACGCGTGTAGCCATGAATGCGCCTGCGGAAGTGTATGCCGTCAGCCCGGCCAACGGCACTGCCCGGCAACTGACTTTTGTCACGGACGAGCCCTGGAAATCCATTTCCAAAAGCAAAGTGGAACGCCGTACGGTCAAAACATTCGACGGCAAAGACATGAATGTCTGGCTGATTTTTCCGCCCGATTTTGACCCGAAAAAGAAATACCCGGCATTGGTGTATTGTCAGGGTGGACCGCAGTCGGCATTGAGCCAGTTTTTTTCCTATCGCTGGAATTTATCGCTGATGGCCGCGCAGGGTTATGTGGTGATTGCGCCCTGCCGCCGGGGCATGCCGGGTTCGGGAAAAGACTGGAACGACGCCATAACAGGAAAATGGAGCGATGCCATGAAAGATTACCTGTCCGCTACGGATGCCATGGCGGCAGAGCCTTTTGTGGATGGGGAACGCCTGGGCGCGGTGGGTGCCAGTTTTGGCGGCTATGCAGTGTATTGGCTGGCCGGCAACCACCAGAAGCGGTTCAAAACCTTTATTGCGCACTGCGGTTTGTTCAATCTGGAAAGTTTTTACGGCACCACGGAGGAGGTCTGGTTCCCGCACTATGATTTTGAAGGCGCGTACTGGCAATCACCTGTTCCCAAATCCTACCAGACAGATAGTCCGCACCGCTATGTTCAAAACTGGGACACGCCGATACTGGTTATCCACAATGAATTGGATTTCCGGGTGCCGTTCAGCGAGGGCATGCAGGCTTTTCAGGCGGCGCAATTGCGCGGAATTCCATCACGCATGCTGAGTTTTCCGGATGAAGGCCACTGGATGAGCAAACCGCAAAACAGCCTGCTGTGGCAACGGGAGTTTTTTGGGTGGCTGGAGCGGACGTTGAAGTAGAAAGGTTTGATGGTTGGAAAGTTTGATGGTTGGTTTGATAGTTTGAAAGGTTTGATGGTTTGGGGTTTTAACTCAAACATTGGGTTAAAACCTCAAACCATCAAACCTTTCCAACCATCAAACCCTCCTTTATCAATTCGCAATACCCATCTTGGTTTTCAGCAACTTCGTCACGTCGAGTGATTCGTCGGCAAACAGGACCACCTGCGTGTTTTTGTCGAACACCATGGAAAACCCGTTTTCTTTTGCCACGTCATCCATGGCTTTATTGAAACGATCAAAAATAGGTTTGAACAGTTCTTCGCGTTTTTGCGAGAGTTTGTTCATCATTTCCTGTTCGTACGCGCCGATTTTTGCTTCATCTTCTTTGAGTTTGGCAGACTGTGCTTCCAATTCTTTTGGAGAAATGGTGCCTTGTTCCTCTTTGCGTTTCAGTTCGGCCGCTTTTTCCTGTAAGGCTTTGACCATATCCTGACCGCGTTTGGTCAGTTGTGCCTGGAAAGCCTGCAGGTCGCTGTCGGCAGCTTTAACTTCAGGTATTTGAGTGAGTACTTCTGCGGAGTTGCAGTATCCAAATTTTTGAGCATAACCGGTGGCAGCCAGCAATAGGACGAGGCCAAAGGTGAGCATGAACGTTTTCTTCATTGTTGCTTTAACGGTGTGAAATTCTAAAAAGAGTCGGCAAAAGTAATATTTATCAGCCTTTTTTCAACAGGTTTTTGACGTCTTCGGTTTTGTCGTTGCGTTTGTCGGCGTAGATCATGCCGGAAGCGCTGCCTTTTTCGAAGATAAATTCAAAACCCTTGTCTTCGGCAAATTTTTGGATCGAAGCATACACCTTGTCCTGGATCGGTTTGATCAGTTCTTCGCGTTTTTTGAACAGGGCGCCTTCGGGGCCGAATTTCTGGCGCTGGTTTTCCCGAACGCTTTTTTCCTTATTCATAATTTCCTCTTCGCGCTGTTTTTTCATTTCCTCGCTCAGCAGCACCTGTTCAGCCTGGTATTTGCTGTACATACCCTTCACCTGGTCTTGCTCCTGCGCGATTTCCTGCCGCCATTGTGTAGCGATTTTATCCAGTTGTTCCTGTGCTTTCTGGTATTCCGGAAGGCTTTCTAAAATGGCCGTAACATCCACAAAAGCAATACGTTGTGCAAAGGCAAAGGCCGTCAGAACGAAAGCAAAAAGGGTGGTCGAAACGATTTTCTTAATCATGGCTTTGTAATGTTGATTTGTGTAGTGGTTAATTTGTCGAGGCTTGAAAAATCTGAATCACAGCAAGGACACGTGTGTTCAAAATCTGTTGCGCTCATTTTAATGCCCAAAAGTAGCGTATTTCACTACTTCAACGCGGACTTCTGACGTAAGTTGATACCCGGAAGTTGCTTGTCATTCTAAACAATATTTGGATAATGAAAACCAATGTGTTCATTTTCAAGGCATTATTTCGGATAACACCTGAAAATAGCCCACAACCTTAACGGGTGTTTAACCGGGCTTTAATCAATTTTAACGGGAAACTGTACCTTCGCCGCCCAAATCAAAGCCTAACCAAATTCTCTGACCGTGCACCAGATCAGCCCAGCGCTCCTGACTTTAGACCACATCGGTGTCTTACTGGCCGACCACAGCCATGTACAACTTTCCGAAGCATCCGTTCGCCGCATCCGGCTATGCCGCGAATACCTGGACAAAAAAATCTCCGACTCCGACGATCTTTTTTACGGGATCAATACGGGATTCGGATCGCTTTGCGACATCCGGATTTCAGATGCCGATATCGAACAATTACAATACAACCTGGTGGTAAGCCATGCTTCCGGCACAGGCGATCCGGTGCCGCCTGAAGTGGTGCGCATTATGCTGCTGCTGAAAATCCAGAGTCTTTCCTACGGGCACAGCGCCGTGCGGGAGGAACTTGTGCAGCGGCTGATTGATTTTTACAATGCAGGTGTGCTGCCGGTGGTTTTTGAACTGGGCTCCCTCGGCGCTTCCGGCGACCTGGCGCCGCTGGCACACATGAGTCTGCCCCTGATCGGTCTGGGCGAAGTCTGGTATGAAGGCCGCCGCCAACGCGCCGATATTGTACTGAAAATGAAAGGCTGGGCGCCCCTGCGCTTTAAAGCCAAGGAAGCGCTTGCCCTGCTCAACGGTACGCAGTTTTCGGCGGCCTACGCAGTATGGTGCATGCTGGAAAGCCGGCGTTTGGCGCATATCGCCGACTTCAATGCCGCAACGGGCTACGATGCTTTTAATTGCCGATTATCGCCCCTCGACCCGAATATACACCGGGTGCGCCCCCATGCCGGACAGGTTGCAACGGCCGAAAAACTGCGCAACCTGCTGAACAACAGCGCGATAGCCGCAGCGCATAAGGTCAGCGTGCAAGACCCCTATGCGTTTCGTTGTGTACCCCAGGTGCATGGCGCCTCGCGCGACGCCCTGGCCCACGTGGAAGCCATGCTGACGACAGAGATCAATGCGGTGACGGACAATCCGAATATTTTTCCGGAGCAAGACCTGATCGTTTCCGGCGGCAATTTTCATGCACAACCGCTGGCATTGCCCCTGGATTATATGGCGATTGCGCTCGCTGAACTGGGCAGTATTTCGGAACGCCGTGTGTATCAACTGATTAGCGGACAACGCGGGCTGCCTGCTTTCCTTACCGACAATCCGGGACTCCATTCTGGGATGATGATTGCGCAATACACAGCGGCGGCAATTGTCAACCAGAACAAAACCTTGTGCACGCCCGCTTCGGTCGATAGCATCGTCAGTTGCAACGGACAGGAAGACCACGTGAGTATGGCGGCCAATGCCGCTACAAAAGCCCGCCGGGTGGTGTTGAACCTAGAACGCCTCCTTGCTATCGAGTGGATGGTGACCATGCAGGCGCTGGATTTCCGCAGGCCCCTGCTTTCGTCGCCGGCTATCGAAAAGGCTCACACAGATTACCGGGCAGTGGTGCCCCGGCTGGCCGAAGACCGGGTGCTGAGCGATGATATTGAAAAAACGATTGTGTTTTTGAAAAACTTCGCCGGATAGCCTTGAGGTGGATGTAGATAATGGAACACGGATGAAAAGGATTGGACACGGATTTAAAGAAATTGCAATAGCGATCCGTGTCTAATCCGTTTCATCCGTGTTCTATTTCACTACAATGGTGAATTCTGTTATCCCCTTAATCCGTTTGCCCCAACAAACCCTCCACCACTTCCACCGCCTTCCGGTTTCTTGCTTCAAAAGTGCCGCCGATAATAGTATACGGAAGGTTCCGGCTCTCCAGCACTTCCTGCAACCGTTCAAACAT
>JADLCC010000316.1 GCA_020847425.1 Saprospiraceae bacterium | reverse complement strand
GGGTAAAACGCCCGCGCATCCACATAAACGGCGTGCCCGCCTGCCGGGCGCATGATGGGTACGCCGAGCGCGTGCAGTTTTTCAGCAAGGTATTCCGTGCTTTTGATGCGGTAATGCAGGTAATCCGGCTCAAAAACCTCTTCCAGGCCAATGGCAATCGCTTCCATGTCGCGCCCGGAAAGGCCGCCATAAGTGGAATAACCCTCGGTAATGATCAAAACCGTACGGCATTGCACCGCCAGATCGAGGTCGCACAACGCGAGAAAACCGCCCATGTTGACCAGTGCATCTTTTTTTGCGCTCATGATACAGCCGTCGGCTAGTGCAAACATCTGCTGGGCGATGGCGCGGTAGGAAGTGTTTTCAAAACCCGGCTCGCGGTGTTTGATAAACCATGCGTTTTCAGCAATACGGCAGGCATCGAGGATAAACCGGATGCCGTTTTTCCGGCACATTTCGGCTACTTCCCGCGCATTTTGCATGCTCACCGGTTGCCCGCCGCCGCTGTTGTTGGTTACAGTCAGGATGACGGCGGCGATATTTTCAGCGCCGAACTGATCTATTTTTTCGCACAACTGCCTGGTATCGAGGTTGCCTTTAAAAGGGTGGAGTAGTGCCGGGTCGCGGTTTTCGGGGATCGGGCAATCGATGGCAGTCGCCCCCGAAAACTCGATGTTGGCCCGCGTTGTATCGAAATGGGTATTGCTGATAAACACTTTTCCGGCGCCACCGATACGCGAATACAACAGGTGCTCTGCGGCCCGGCCCTGGTGCGTGGGCAGCACATACGGGCACCCCGTCAGGTCCTGCACAGCCTTTTCCATCCGCAACCAACTCGAAGCGCCGGCATAACTTTCATCGCCGCGCATGATGCCCGCCCATTGTTCGCTGCTCATGGCGGAAGTGCCGCTATCGGTCAGCAAATCGATGATTACCTGGTCCGAGCGCAGTAAAAAAGGATTGTAATGCGCCTGTTGCAGAAACATCTCCCGTTCTTCGGGCGTCGTGAGCCGGATGCGCTCTACCGTTTTGATGCGGAATGGTTCGATGATCGTTTTGAATTGCATGGTTGTTTTTGTTCAAGATTGGTCGATACCGGTTTTTGCGGTAATCCAATGAGAAAAAATAAACAGTAAGCCCGCTAAAAACAATGGAAACGAAATCATCATAAAGAGTTGAAACGTGCGGTCCGTCCTGAAATAAATCGTAAAAACCATACCCAGCACCATCAGAAACAATCCTCCGATGATGGGAAATCGCCAGGCAAGCCATAAAAATCCCGCTGTTACTATGGCTGGTGTCAGGTGCATGATGAAATCACCCATTTGGTGCACCAGTGTTCCACCTTCGCTGAAAGCATCCAGTGCGAAAGAGGAAATAAAAAGAATGTAGGCCGCCAGGATTAACCTGGGCGCCCAGGTTAAAAAGTTTTTCATTGTTATATGATCAATTGCATTCCGAATGCCCGCAGTTTTTGCAATGCAGGCAGCCTTCCTGGTAAACCAGGTTGTCTGTTTTGCAGGCCGGACAGGTGTTGTGTGAAGGTTTGGTGCCGTCGGCGATGAACTTCCGCAGGGAGCGCACCACGCCGTTTTTCCAGTTGTTGAGGGAAGCCGTTTCGAGGTGCAGATCGTCAACCATATCCACTACATACGCGAGTGGCATGCCGTGGCGCAGGACACCTGAAATGAGTTTGGCGTAGTTCCAGTATTCCTTGTTAAAGGTGCGCGACAGGCCTTCGATGGTCACTTTGTAACCACCTTTGTCGGTGTAGCGGAAATCGTAGCGGTTTTTTCCGTTCTCTTTTTCCTTGATGACCTTGCCTTCGGAAACCTGCGTGAGAATGGCGAAAGAATCCACAGCCCGCCCCGTAAATATTTCATAAGGCCTGCCCTGGTAAAGGCCCACTACGGCGACCCATCGTTCGTCGTTGTTCATAAAACTGACGACTATGGCATCTAGTACTTTCGGGCGTTTGGGCGCTGCCGTTTCAGCAAAGGTTTCTTTTTCCGGCTCTTTTTTGTTGCTCAGCAGCACACCGCTGCGGGAACCTTCCCGGTAAACGGTCATGCCCTTGCATCCCGATTCCCAGCCGGTGCGGTATATTTTTTCAATCAATTCCTCCGTGGCATTTTCGGGTACATTCACGGTGACGCTGATGCTGTGGTCGACCCACTTCTGCACCCGGCCCTGCAAATGCACTTTGTTCAGCCAGTCCACATCGTCGGCCGTAGCGCGGTGCCAGGGCGATTGTGCTACGATGTGGTTCCATTCCGCTTCCGGTAAATTTTCCACCTGAGCGGGATCAAAACCTTTCGATTCGAGCCATTTTTTGAAAGGAATATGGAAAACGTGGTAATCCTCCCAACTGTCGCCCAATTCGTCGGTAAAAGTCGGCCGGGTGTTTTTGTCGTTCGGGTTCACTTTCCTCCGGCGTTTGTAGGCTACCCGAAATACCGGTTCCAGTCCCGAAGAGGTCTGCGTCATCAGACTGGTCGTGCCTGTGGGTGCAATGGTGAGCAGGGCGATGTTGCGCCGGCCGTATTTGACCATGTCGGCGTACAGCTCCGGGTCGGCATCGCGCAGGCGTTGAACAAACGGGTTTTGCGCTTCGCGGGCGGTATCATAAATCGGGAACGGACCGCGTTCGCGCGCCAGATTTACCGAGCCCCGGTAAGCGGCCAGGGCAAGGGTCCGGTGCAGGTTTTCACAAAAATCGAGCGATGCTTCGGAGCCGTAGCGGATACCCAAGGCTGCCAGCATATCGCCTTCAGCCGTAATACCAATACCCGTCCGACGGCCGGATTCACATTTTCTCCTGATTTTCAGCCACAAATCGCGTTCGGTGGCTTTAACGGCTGCGGGCTCCGGGTCGTTGTCGATTTTCTCCAGGATACTTTCAATTTTTTCCAGTTCCAGGTCTATGATATCGTCCATGATCCGTTGCGCCAGTTGAGCGTGTTTTTGGAACAACTCAAAATTGAAATGCGCTTCCGGGGTAAATGCCTGTTCCACATAACTCAGCAGATTGATCGCCAGCAAACGGCAACTGTCGTAGGGGCACAACGGTATTTCGCCGCAGGGGTTGGTGGAAACGGTGCGAAACCCGAGGTCTGCATAACAATCGGGCACCGATTCGCGGAGCACGGTGTCCCAGAAAAGCAGACCAGGTTCGGCGCTTTTCCAGGCATTGTGCACGATTTTTTTCCAGAGATCGGAGGCGTTGATGTCATGTTCCATTTTGGGATGATCAGAATCAACCGGGAATCGCTGGCGGTAAGGCGTTCCGCTCAGGGCAGCTTGCATGAACGCATCGTCGAGGCGCAGGGAAATATTGGCCCCGGTGACCTTGGTATTATCGAGTTTGGCATCCACAAATGCCCCAGCATCAGGGTGTTGTACCGAAAGGGTGAGCATGAGTGCGCCGCGCCGGCCGTCCTGTGCTACTTCGCGGGTCGAGTTGGAATAGCGCTCCATAAATGGCAGAATGCCGGTACTGGTCAGCGCGCTGTTCATCACAGGCATGCCGGCGGGGCGGAGGTGCGAGAGGTCGTGCCCGACACCGCCGCGGCGTTTCATCAGTTGCACCTGTTCCTCGTCCATTTTCATGATAGCGCCATAAGAATCCGCGCTGCCTTCCACACCGATTACAAAACAGTTGGAGAGTGTTACCACCTGATAAGGATTGCCGATACCAGCCATGGGGCTTCCCTGCGGCACCAGGTACCGGAATCGGTGCAGCAATTGATAAATATCCTCTTCCGAAAGCGGCTTTTCATACTTGTTCTCGATGCGCGCTATTTCTGCAGCGATACGGCGGTGCATCTCATCGGGATGTCGTTCGTACAGGTTTCCAAAAGCGTCTTTCAACGCGTATTTGTTTACCCAGACACCTGCGGCAAGCGTATCGCCGCCGAAATATTCGGTGGCAGCGGCGAGGGTTTCCGCGTGGGAATAAGCCGGGCGGGCGATTGGTAGGGATTCTAGTTTTTCCACAAAAATTTTTTTATGCGAATCTTGATTTAAAACAAATCAAAATCGCTATGAATTACTTGATATCGCCCCAACTAGGGTGTCATCCTTCGCTATGCTCAGGATGACACCCAGGTTGGGGCGTTTTTTACCATATTTTGGCGATTTTGATTTGTTTTAAACCAAGATTCGCATTGTTTTTTACCTGTGTTCCATCAGGCTGCGACGAAAGCCGCTCTTATCCGATCCCAACTGCAAAACTTGCCCAAATATTCTGGAAGCCGCTTTTCGGAAGCCTGCTATACATCAGGCGATGGAATGACTTTTATCATCTGTCTAGACAGAGGATAAGGGGAATTTTGCCCTTTTTGAAAAATGAAGTCTATCACAAAGAAACTGGAGTTGCTGGCCCCGGCAGGTTCGTTCGAATCGCTTATGGCGGCTATTCAGGCCGGTGCTGATTCGGTGTATTTCGGCATCGAACAACTCAACATGCGGACACGCTCCTCCAGTAATTTTACGGTGGAGGATTTGCAGCAAGTTACGGCTTTGTGCCGTCAGCACAGCGTTAAAACTTACCTCACGCTCAATACAATTATTTACGACCACGATATTTCCATGATGAAAAAAATCGTGGATGCCGCCCGTGAAAACGGGGTGGATGCCGTTATCGCGTCGGATATTGCTGTGCTGCATTACGCTGCAAAAACCGGCGTCAAGGTCCATATCTCCACGCAGGCCAATGTGACCAATATCGACGCAGTGGAGTTTTTTGCGGCCTACGCCGATGTGATGGTGTTGTCGCGCGAACTGACGTTGATGCAGGTATCTGCACTGGCCAAAGAAATCAAACGCCGCCGTATCAAGGGGCCTTCCGGGCACAATGTCCGGCTGGAAGTATTCGGACACGGCGCATTGTGTATGGCCGTTTCCGGGAAATGTTACCTGAGCCTGCACAGCGATTTCGCTTCCGCCAACCGCGGAGCCTGCGTTCAAAATTGCAGAAGAACCTACATCGTTACGGATAAGGAAAGCGGCGCCGAACTGGAGGTCGATAATGAATACATCATGTCTGCCAAGGATTTGTGCACCATCGATTTTCTGGATAAGATAGTGGAAGCGGGCGTTTCCGTATTAAAAATTGAGGGTCGCGGGCGCAGCGCCGATTATGTTTTTACCACCACCAAATGCTACCGGGAAGCCATCGAGGCCGTCAATGACGGCACCTTTTCTACGGAAAAAGTTGCCGACTGGAAATCCAGGCTCTCCACGGTTTATAACCGTGGTTTCTGGGACGGTTACTACCTGGGCAGAACGATGGGCGAGTGGACCAACGACTACGGCTCCAAAGCGACCAAAAAGAAAATTTTCCTTGGCAAGGGTCTCAAATATTTTGAAACGGCTAAAGTGGGCGAATTCCTGCTGGAAACACAGTCGCTGCGCATCGGCGACGACATTCTGATCACCGGGCCAACTACCGGGGTGATTCAACATACCATCAGCGCCTTGCGGGTGAACGATCAGGAAGCCGAGTCGGTACAAAAAGGTGAATCATTTACCATGGCCCTGGAAGAAAAAATCAGACCCTCCGATAAGTTGTACAAAATTGTGGACGCCCAATGATCCGGATTACCCAGCAACGCGCCAAATGTATCGGCTGTCATGCCTGCGTGGATGCCGCTCCGCACAGGTGGCGCGTTTCCCGAAAAGACGGAAAATGCACCCTCATCGGAAGTAAAGAAAAAAAAGGCTGGCATATTGCCCTCGTGGATGAGGAGGAATGGCCAGCCAATTTGATTGCGGAGAAAAATTGCCCGGTGAAAATTATCCGGGTGGAAAAGGTGTAGTGGTTTACTCCGTTTTTTTCCACTTCACCCCTCTTTCTTCCAAATACCCGAACACAAAATCAAAACAGTTTTTGTACTTGCCCACTAACTCCGGCGGGAACACCCCTTTTTCGGTAAATAGGTGCTTTGCGATCAGGTGGGCCGCTGCGGCGCAGGTATAACCTGTGGTGCGGCTCATGGATGAGGTTCGGGTTGTTGCGTCGTAGCGATCCAGCATATCGTATTGAACACGTGTCGACTTGCCGTCTTTTTCCCCTTCCACAATGACCTGCATAACCGTCAACTCATCTTCCGTTTCGCCCAGTTTCCATTCGTGAAACAGGATTTTGGAAGTAAATTGCAAGGGCGTGGTTTCAACACCGTTGACGCGTATCGGCGCATCCGAAAAGAAGCCGCTTGCTTTTAAAGCAGCAATCAGATCCGCGTGTCCCGGGTAGCGCAGCGTCTTTTCTTTCAGGTCCGGAATATGCGTCATGGTAAATAAAAGACTCCTCAAACCATCGGTATTAAACGCTTCCAGCGTGCCGATTTCGTCAAAATCCATCAATTCTTTTTCGCTCAACGCCGGTTTGGTCACCACATGCCCGTTTTCCTTCAGCCTGGCAGGCCGCATGTATTCTTCAATAACATCGGCCGGGGAAAAAGGCGCCTTGTATTCAAACGGCTTCTTCCTGCTTTTGGGTAGTCCGCCCACGTAACACTCAAAATTTTTCACTTCCATGATTTGGTCATAATAACCAAGGATCAGGTTGCTCATGCCGGGCGCAACGCCGATATCTGTAATCACGGTCACGTTTTTCTGCTTTGCCAGTTCGTCCAGTTGAAGCGAATCTTCCGGGAAAAATGAAATGTCCGCCACGTTTTTCCCGCATAGGATCACGTTTTTCAGGGTTTCGTAGCCCATAAAACCCGGCACTGCCGTCACCACCAGGTCAAAAGGTTGCAGCCATTGCTCGTATTGGCTGTATTGTTGAAGATCGGCCTGCACGACATGGATACCGGCGTTTCTGGTTTGAAGCAGTTCGAGATTCTGCGGATTGACATCGAAAGAAGTGACAGTAAAATCTTTTGCCAGGTCTAAGGCGATGGTTCTGCCAACCATACCTGCTCCCAATACAGCAATGTTCATAGGCTACGTTATATTTTTTTTTCTTGCCTCAAAAGTCTGAAATATTCCCGCCAACCGATCATTTTTTCCTGTTTTTCGTCCCAGAGTTTGTTAAAAACGCAACGCAGGCTTTGTGTGAACGTCAGGGAATTGGCCACCTGGTCAAAAACCGGGTTTTCGTGGTGGCAGCGCGCGAGTTCGTAATTCGGTACGAGTGAATTCAGGTGGTGGATGTGGTGGTAACCGATGTTGCCCGACAACCAGTGAAACAAACGTGGCAGGTTGTAATACGAACTGCCCTGAATGGAAGCGCGCAGGTTGTCCCATTTCTCCTTCCAGGCTTTGTAGGTGTATTCGTGCTGGTGCTGTACGTAAAAAAACCAGATGGCAATGGTTCCGAATGCCACGAGGATCGGGAAGTGCACCAGTAAAAACGCCTGCCACCCGAGGAAAAAGATCAAAGCGGAATGGATGACCAGCAGAAAAAGGTTGTTCCACAGCAAGGAACGATTGGCCAATTCCCAGCCTTTCATCCGGACAATCGGGAAGCGGTTGTTGTAAAAAATATACACCAGCGGACCTATTACAAACAACACCGGCGCG
This sequence comes from Saprospiraceae bacterium, assembly GCA_020847425.1. GTDB lineage: Bacteria > Bacteroidota > Bacteroidia > Chitinophagales > Saprospiraceae > M3007. The sequence goes on along the minus strand of JADLCC010000316.1, from coordinate 16 downwards.
CTGCGGAACAGCATGT
>JADLCC010000315.1 GCA_020847425.1 Saprospiraceae bacterium | reverse complement strand
CGGCAGCAACGCCTGAAAAACGGGCATTCTTTGTACCAGTTGTCCACTTCTAACGGGCTGATTGCAGCGGTGTACAATGCTTCGTCGAACAAAGTGGAGCAGGTGTATCCCCATATTTTTTCGGCTTACGATTCGGCTGCTTTCGTGCTGCCGTTTGTTTCCAATATTTCCCCGAACCTGGCGGAAAAGCCCCAGGCTGTCTATTATTTGAAGAACACCCATGTCATCGAAGCGAAATACAGGCATTTCGTCATCGATTATTGCGCTTCTTTTTCCCATGCCGACAAGATTTTTTACGCCGTTGTCCGTGGTGCGCCGAAAGATATTGCAGCCATATCTTTTGCGTACGATGGGGCGCCAGGCCTTGAAATTCAATCGGTTACACGCGGAAGCGGGAAAAACACGGAGAAGTATTTCCTGTTCGGCTTTACCGATACCAACCATGCGGAATCAGGTATGGAAAAGGCTAAAACCCTGATAGCCGGTAGTCCGGTTTCCCTGGTAGACGCCGAAACAGATGCCATGCGGGGGGTATTTGCCCGATGCCGGTTTCCTAAAAAACTAAACCGTGCCGAACGCAATTTGATGGAGCAATCTGTATCTGTGCTTAAGATGTCGCAAGTGGCTGACAATGAAGTTTTTCCCCTGGCCAAAGGGCAGATCCTGGCGTCGCTGCGGCCGGGCGTCTGGTCCATTTCCTGGGTGCGCGATGCTGCTTTTGCTATTGCCGCCATGACGAAACTCGGACTGTATGAGGAAGCGAAAAAGGGGCTTGAATTCATGTTGAATGCCGCGCCCAGCAACCAGTACAAACATTTTATCCATTCGGATGGAAAGGATTACGGTATCGGGGTGGATTACCAGATTTCGGTGACGCGTTATTTTGGGAATGGCCGGGAAGAAAGCGACTTCGATCGACGTGGTCCGAATATTGAAATCGATGATTTCGGCCTGTTTCTGATAGCCCTGTGCGATTATGTGCAGACCAGCGGCGATACCGTTTTTTATCAAAAATGGCAATCTGTACTGCAAACCAAAGTGGCGGACGCTATTGTGCACAACATCAATGCGCAAAATATCATCCGGGCAGATTCGGGGCCCTGGGAGCATCATTTGCCGGGGCGGTCGTTTGTGTTTACTTCGGGTGTGTGCAGCAGGGGCCTGAAACAGTTTGCAGTGCTTCAGCAGCAATCCGGGTTTGCATCGGCGCCTTATTATGCGGCGGCCAAACGTTTGCACGATGGCGTTATGACCCATATGTTGTACGAAAACCGCCTGTTGAAGGGCAATGCTACCGACCAACTGCCCACGGATCACTATTTTTTTGATGCCGCTAGTTTTGAGTTGTTTGCCAATGGGTTTGTCCTCAACAAATCTCTGTTTTTATCGCACATGCAGGCTTACGACCGGGAACTTCGCTTAAAAAGTGGCAAAAAAATGGGCTATATCCGTTTCAATAGCTCCGATTCGTATGAAAACCAGGAGTGGCCCTTTGCCAGTATGCGGGTGGCGGTCGCGCAAACGATTTTTGGGAACCGGGCCGAAGCGAAACGGTTAATGGCACGCGTGACGCAGATCGCCAGTCATAATTATCATTTAATCCCGGAAATTATTACCCTCGACGAAGAGGCTTATAAGGGTTCGCTTCCCATGGTGGGGTATGGAGCGGGGGCGTATGTGCTGGGGATTTGGGCGGTGTATCAACGCTGAAGTTGAAAGAAAGGAAAACCTCAGAACCCACTCATCTGATTGTTTCACTTAACCAACTTTTTATGAACATTTATTTATCTATTTTTCTCGGAGGTCTTATCCCAATGGTATTGGGTTATGTCTGGTATCACGTTTAAAGATATTTTTCCCGCAGTACCGCCATATGGTGCAACTGATGGCCGACAATAATAAAAAAGTAAGCCCGGACCGATACTTTCCAGTTGCTCGCCATACCGGTAAATTTGGATTGCTCTTCGCTGCACTGGTCGTGCAAAAACAGGGTGTTGTCGCGAACGGCCTTCCATTCTTTCAGCAGATCCTTGATGCTACGCCGGCTCACATCCACTTCTTCCATCCAGATATCCTGATTGAAGCCCGGCAGCGCAATCCGGTCGCCGCGCATAAAAGACAACAGCCGGTAAGAAAAGACCCTTTCCGTATCGATCATGTGCATCAGCATCTGTTTGATCGTCCATTTACCCGGCTCATACTGGTGATCGGCCATTTCCGGCGGCAGGCTGTTCAGCAGTTTTTGGGCATCCCGGAAAGTTGATTTCAGCAGGCTTTTGGCAGTACCCCGGGAGGGTACATGTTTCAGGTAATTTTCATGAAACGGAGCGAATTCTCCTTTTTTTGGTCGCTTCATACAAGAGTTACATTTTCGCCAGACGCGTCATAAACCACACCTCAAAACCGGTGTAGACGACGTAGCAAAATAAAAAAATGCCGACAAACCAATTGTCTGCCGGTTTGGCCATATGCTGGTACAGATACAGGAACAGTACGGCCACAACCATTTTCCCAAAAACAGAAACGGAGATGAGGTTATTAAAAGCGAGTTTGTTTTTGCTCTGGGCTGCGCTTTGTCCGGCGTAAAAAAGAGCGGCGCATATGGCTACGAAAAGCAGGACGGAGGACAGGGAGAGTTTCCAGTAGCCCTGCGTTTCAGGCAGCAGCAAATGGAGCAATGCGAGTAAACCCGACACTGCGAGGGTCGTATAACCGAGGGAAACAAAAAAAGTCTTTGAATACATTGGAGCAGGGCAAAAAAAATTGGGATACAGAGATGCAAATATCTCTATATCCCAACTATTTATTCTTGTAATAATTGCCTGTAAATCACGTAGAGCGAGGCGATCATAAACAACACGGTCAGGGCGACGGCCCAAAGCGGGCGTTCCATATGCATGCGTTCATCGAGCCAGCGACCTATAAATACTCCGGCAAGGCAGGCGCCAAGTAACTGAAATGCCATGCCGCTGTATCGGGCAGTTGCTCTAATTGCGGACTTCCGCCTTTCCTCCGGCGACAACTTTGGTTGCATCTTGGGCAGGTTTACCTTCAAAATTCTTGGCAGTCCCGTTGCTTACGCCTATTTCCATTTTGCAGGAAACATTGAACTTGGCGCCACTCTGCACGATGAGTTTATTGGTATTGATTTCTCCATCCACTTCTGCGGTTTCGCGAACGTTGAGGAGTTCTGTCACTGTGAGTGTGCCTTTGAAGTTACCTTCTATCACTGCATTCTGGCAATGAATTTCGCCATCCACAGTTCCCGTTGGGCCGATGATGACTTTGGCCTGGCAGATCAGCTTTCCTTTAATTGTACCATCCACCCGAAGATCACTTTCACAACGAAGCGAGCCTTCCAACACCGTTCCTTTTACCAGTACATTCAGCGTGCCGGATGGAGTAGTAGGTGTAGTCTTCTTGGGTTCTTCCGTGTTTTTGCTGTTACCAAACATATGTTTTCTCTGTTTTTGATACCGTATTAAAATTAAATGATATTAATATATTGGGATATATTGTTGATGATCAACAACTTGAATAGATATTCCAATATATTAATACCACAATAATTTTTTGCGCAATTAGAAATTCGGGCAGTAGATACCACGCCGTTCCGGTCCGCAGATTTTGTAAATCAGCGAGAACTCGAACGAGCCGTTGCCATTGGTGGCAGTGTACAGGCTGGAAGTATTGATATCGTAACTGAAACCGATATTGAACTGTTCGTAGTCGAAACGGGTGCTGAGGATCAGTGCGTCCATCAGTTTGCCGTCGTCGAGGCGGTTGGCCAGACGCGCCCAGGCGCCGATCTGGAATGCCTGGTGGTAGCGGCGGCTGTTGCCGAGCAGGAATTTGAAGGAGTTACCCACATTTACCTGCCAGGATGGTCCCTGGAAAAAGGTGACCACACCCGGCACCATACCGAATTTTTTGCCATTCATAAATTCACCACCTGCGTGGAACGTGAATTTGGAATACAGCGGAATATTCTGGTTTTCGAAAGACTGGTTCGCCCGGTTGAGGTGACTGAATGCGCCGCCGAAGTAGAAGTTATTGTCGTTGCCCAGTACGCTAAACCACAGTGCGCCGGCAGAAAGGTCGACGAACAGGAAGTTCGGGTCGCCGATCACGTCGCCGGCAATCGTTGGGTCGAACACGCCGTTGCCGTTGTTCTGCTGCGGCCATTGCAGGTTGATGCTGTTGATGCTGCGCTGGCTGAGGCCTACGTCGGCGCCCAACACGAGGTAGTGCGCTTTTTTGCGGTAGCCACCCATTTTTTTGGCATAGGAACCGGACATGCGGGCCTGAATGGTTGCAAATTCGGAAGCGCCTGCTTTGTCGCCCCAAAGGGTTCCACCTATTCCGAAATAGTCGTAACGACCCACTGGCAGTTTCTGATCATAGGAAACCGAATAGGTATTGTAGGCATTTTTTTTCAGGATGGAAGCCCACTGGTTGCGGTAGTTGGCCACTAAACGGTGGTTACAGTTCATCACTCCTGTCATTGCAGGATTCAGGTTGAGCGGGCTCTGATAAAACTGTGAAAAGTGAATGTCCTGTGCATGTGCAGTAGCGACCGAGAGCAAAATCGAGCAGCAGACAGTGAAGTGTAAAAACGTTTTTTTCATAAACAGACGAACCATAATTGTTAGAATAAGAACAGCGTACAATTTTAATTGGGCCAACCGTGCCTGCCCGATTCATTTTCAAGTGGGCGAAGGTACGTTTTTCCAAATGTATGGAGAATATTTCTACCTATTTCGCGCACCAGTTGTCAAAAATTTAACTACTCTTTGACCAATACCGCCCAAAAACGGCGTGGGGGCGGATCATATTTTGGCCAATGTGTTAAGGTTTTGAGGAAGAAGAGGTTTTAACTTTAAAAAACGCTGCCCCAGAGATAGAAGTGAGAGGTGAGAAGTGAGAGGGTGAGAGCCGACTTCGATTAAACCAGACTACCTTTGGCATTCATTATTTGGGATGCGAGGCGTATTCAGGTGTAATCGAAGTCGGCTCTCACTCTCTCACCTTCTCACTTCTCACCTCTCTCACAGCCGTGTGCTGACTTTTTTCACCATTTGGTTTTTCCAGCTCAAAAACGTGCCGGCGAGGATTTGCGCGCGCGCTTCTTTTACCAGCCAGAGGTAAAAACCCAGGTTCTGCAAAGTAGCCAGTTGCATCCCGAGTATTTCGTTGTTCACGAAAAGGTGCCGCAGATAGGCCCTGGAGTGCGTTGTGCTGGTATGCACCGGGCTTTCAGGATCTATTGCCGTAAAATCATCGCGCCATTTGCTGTTGCGGATGTTGATGATGCCTTCTCCTGTGTACATCACGCCGTGGCGTGCATTGCGGGTAGGCAGCACGCAGTCGAACATGTCGATGCCCCGCGCGATACCTTCCAGAATATTTTCCGGGGTGCCCACACCCATGAGGTAACGGGGTTTGTCTTTGGGTAAAATTTCGGTGACCAGTTCCGTCATGGCGTACATATCTTCTGCCGGTTCACCCACGGAAAGTCCACCGATGGCGTTGCCTTCCCGGCCGAAGGAAGCGATGGTTTCGGCGGATATTTTGCGCAGTTCGGGGTAGGTACTGCCTTGCACAATGGGGAAAAAAGTCTGGCTGTAGCCATACAAAGGTTCCGTGTTATCGAATCGTTCGATGCAGCGCGCCAGCCAGCGGTGGGTGAGTTCCATCGATTTTTTGGCGTAATCCCACTCACAGGGGTAGGGTGTACATTCGTCGAAAGCCATAATGATATCGGCCCCGATGACGCGCTGGATATCCATGACACCTTCCGGCGTGAAAGTATGTTTGGAGCCGTCGATATGGCTCTGGAACGTAACGCCCTCTTCTTTGATCTTGCGCCGGTGCGCCAGCGAATGCACTTGGTAGCCGCCGCTGTCGGTCAGCACGGGCCCTTTCCAGCCGTTGAACTGGTGAATGCCCCCTGCTTTTTGCAGCACATCCAGTCCGGGTCGCAGGTACAAGTGGTAGGTGTTGCCGAGACAGATCTGCGCCTGGATGTCGTCGCGGAGTTCGTGCTGGTGCACGGCTTTCACCGTGGCGGCGGTGCCGACGGGCATAAAGATGGGGGTCTCGATCGCGCCATGGTCGGTTTGGAGGAGGCCGGCGCGGGCGGAGGAGTGGGGGTCGGTATATTTTAAGTCAAATTTCATGCTTCAAGCAGGAGCCGCAGTTTTTCTTCGAGAAGGGCGCGGGATGGGAGGTAGAGTTGGTAACGCGTGACAAATATTTGGCTGGAAAGGCCTCCCAGTGCATATTCGATTGCTAAATTGGATTTATCTGTCGCCAGAATAATACCGATCGGTTCATTGTCATCAGAGGCGCTTTCCTCATTTTTGAAATAATTGAGGTACATATTCATCTGCCCGACGTCTCCATGATCTGCAATGCCTCGTTTCAAGTCAATCACAACGAAACACTTGAGGATACGATGATAAAACAACAGGTCAATCCTGTAGAATTTACTGTCAATCTGGATGGAATACTGCCTTCCAATGAAAGCAAAACCTTTGCCCAATTCCAATAAAAAATCCTGTAAAAACGAAATCAGGCGCTCTTCAATGTCCTTTTCCTTGTAGCGTTTCTGAGTAGGTATTTTGAGAAATTCCAGCACAAAAGGGTCGCGAATCAGGTCTTCCGGCTTTTGTACTTGCTGGCCGGTTTGGGAGAGCGCAAGTATACCTTCTTTATCTTTGCTTAAAGCAATACGATGGAAAAGCATCGAGCCCATTTGCCGACGTAATTCCCTGACCGTCCAATTTTCATGTTCGCATTGTTTAAGGTAAAAATTGCGTTCCAAGTCATCTTCCATCTTCAAAAGTTCACGATAGTGCGCCCAATGCAATTTTCCAGACAGTGTCTGGAAAATTTGAAACTGGAGATAGAACTGCCGCATATAATAAACATTGCTTTGACTGAATCCTTTCCCATAACTGCCAAAATTGTAGGTTTAATAATGCTGCAAAAGTAAGGGATTTGCACTGATTTTCCGAGCCAATCCGAGACAGCCGCATAGCGGCGAAACGTCGGTAGTACATTCAATGCGTACGGTTCGGAGGTGCATAGCACCGTAACTTTCAGGCCAATGTTGCGGTGCTACGCACCTTGGCAACGTGATCGATGACGACAACTACCGACGTTATGCCGCTACGCGGCTACTCCTACGCCCGCGCCATTACGCCAGATTCCGGTTACTATCTAACTTCAACAACACCCCGATCATGAGCGTAAATCCGATCAAAGACGATCCCCCGTAACTGATAAACGGCAGCGGAATACCGATGATCGGGAACAGGCCCATGGTCATGCCCACATTCACCAGTACGTGGATAAACAGCACGCCGGCCACGCTGTAGGCATAAATGCGGGAGAAGTTGGAGCGCTGGCGTTCGGCGAGCACGGTGATGCGGTACAGCAGCCAGAAAAACACAACAATAATGGCAGCCACGCCGATAAAACCCTGTTCTTCGCCGATGGTGCAAAAAATGAAGTCGGTGCTCTGTTCGGGCACGTATTTCAGTTTGGTCATGTTGCCATCCAGAAAACCTTTGCCGCCGAAACCGCCGGAACCGATCGCCATTTTGGAGTGCAGCAGGTTATAGGCTGCGCCGCGGGCATCGGCTGCTGCTTCGCTGGGTTTGAGCCATATTTTGATCCGTTGCTGCTGGTGCGGGGCGAGCAAGGTATAGCAGGCAAAGTTGGCGGCAAACACCAGGGTAGCGCCGACCACCAGCATCAGAAGCCAGGTGCGCAGATGTGACTGCACCAGGCTGTTTTTTTTCAGGTAATTGGGCAGAAACGAGGCGACAAACAACGCCAGATGGGGGAATATTACAGCCAGATCGCGCTGATGCGGGTCCACCGTAGCAGGGTCGATACTGAGCTGCGTCAGGGTCCAGTTGGCAATAGGCGTCCAAAAGATGGTAATGATTACCGTAATCAAAAAAACTGCCAGCCAGAGTTGTGTGCGCTCTTTGAACCGGGAAATCAGCCTGAAATTGGTGACCGCCAGCAACCAGGCCACCACATAAGGCGGCTCAAAAATAAGCCCCAGGATAACCATGGCCGTGACGCCGAAACCCAGCAGGTACCAGGAAGAAGACAAGCCTTCGCGGTACAGTACCAGCATAAAGGAGAAAAATACCAGCGCCGAGCCGGTATCGTTCTGCAGCAAGGGCGACATGATAACGGCCGGTATCAAAAAGATGCTGAAAGCAATGATCCGGCTGCGCCATTCCCGCAGGTCAACACCCGTCGAACTGAGGAAAGCGGCCATGGCCAGGCAGGTGCCGAACTTTGCCAGCTCTGCCGGTTGAAAAGAAAAGCCGCCGATCTGATACCAGGCATAAGCGCCGTTGATTTCCCTGCCGAACAGGAGCGTGCCGGGCAATAGCACCAGGGAAAAAATGTAGATAAACAGCGCAAAAGTACGCCAGAAGGCCCAGTCGCTCATCATAATGACGAAAAGCAGGCCAAAACAGACCACCATGAAAAACAATTGTTTCCCGGTGTTATTGCTCAGGTCGAAAAAACTGAACGGCGCATTGGGATCGTAATTCACCGCAAAAATCATCAGCCAGCCGATCGTTACCAATGCGACATAGAGACCCAGTGTAAGCAGGTCTGCTCCACCGGCTGGATTAGAAGTTTGTCGGGCGCTAGTTATCATTATCTTATTCTAAAAAATCACGGGGATGAATGTGCAGGTCCCTTGCAGGATAAGCGCCGGGAAATTCCGTCATCTGGGCGATGAAAGCCATGGCTTCCAGCCGGGAGCGGAATGCGCCGACACGCAGTTTGTAGTAGGGTTTTTCATGTATCCAGTCGGCAGGCACCTCCGGGTAGTACGTGCGGAAACGCATACGACCGTCTTCCACCTGTACCCGATCGGTAGATGCCATAATCTGCACCCGCCAGCCTTCGATATGGGGCGTAGCGCGGTTGTTGTTCACCCAGTTGTGCATCAACTGCGTTATTTTCGGATCTTCATTGATTTGGAT
>JADLCC010000314.1 GCA_020847425.1 Saprospiraceae bacterium | reverse complement strand
GCTGCCCGCCGTCGCGCCGGGGTGCGCGCCGGTGGCAGGGGACGCGAAGTTTGGGCCACGTAAGTGAAGGTGTTTTGGTGTTTTAGGGTTTTGGTGTTTTAGGGGGCCGGCCCTCGGCTTTACACATAGCCGAGGGCCGGCACCCTAAAACACCAAAACCCTAAAACACCAAAACACATTCACTTAAGTGGCAAAAACTTCGCTTCCCCTTCCACCGGCTCGAACACCGGCGCTTCGGCGTGCAGCATTTCGCCGTTCAGCACTTTTTCATACAGTTTCACATAATCTTCTGCCATACGCCTTGAAGAAAAGTTTTCCACGGCATAATCCTGACAGCGCTGCCGGTCGTACTGGTCGGCCTCTTTGACAGCCTCCACAAGTTCCATTTTTTTGCCCGATAAAAAACCGACCTCCGATTGGTAGGCATCGACCTGGCCATTCCATTTGCGGTCGGGGTAGAGGTAGGGTTTGCTGCCCAGCAATTCAGGCAAAGAGCCATAAGGAGTCCCAAAAACCGGGCAGCCAAAATACAGGCTTTCAATGATGGCCAGACCGAAAGGTTCGTGCCACAAAACCGGGAAAATCAAACCTTTGGATGCCTGTAGAATGGCGTTTTTGCCATCGCCGCCCAGCATGCCGTGGAAACGCACCTGCGGCGAAAGCGTGATGCGCAGGCCCATGCTGAAATTGACCCGGCTCCCGCCGATCACATGCAGGCGAACGCCCGCTTTGTCGGCCACATCGATGGCGCCGCGCACATTTTTGACGCGCCAGGCTGCATTGCCCAGGAAGTGGAAATACAGCCGTTTGTTATGGGTCATCGGTTTTCCGTAGTCGTCGAAGTCGATGCCGTTGTACACAAAAACCTCTGCCCCGTGCCTTTTGGCGTGGTTGTGTGAAATAAATACCGTGTTGCGGTGGAAAGTTTTTGGACTGCTGCTGTTGCCGTGAACAGTGGTGATCTGCGGTACAGGCAAGGTTTCATCCATTTCAAAATGGAAATGAGCCAGGTCGGTATCTGCCGGAATCTGGGCCGCAAATGGCTTTTTATCGTCGATTTCGATGATTTTAGCAAACGGGCATTCCGAACCTTTTTTTACCAGATAGGTTACTTCATGGCCCATTTTGCCCAGTTCTTTTCCCAGCCACCAAATGATGCGTTCGGTGCCTCCATAGGCATGGACTGGTATGATTGTATTATTGGCGATTAAAATCTTCATTGCCTTTTGCCTTTTTACACAGGCGGGAATTTATTTGTCTGTCGCAAATGTCATCATTCGATAGAACTTCCTTGTGTGTATGGGCTATAAGAATTTTTTATAAAAAAATATTCATCAAATAGGCGGCACGGCCGCACATTCCCGACCTTTGCTCGGAAAAACATCATATGAAAGACCCGGAACAAAATAAAAGCCTGATTACGCAGCAAGATTTGGACGCTATTACACGTGAAAATTTTCTGCTTGAAAAAGCGGAAAAAGCCGCCATTGTAAAAGACTGGCTACCGCGGTACACGGGTATGCCGCTCGAAAAATTCGGCGAGTATATTTTGCTGGTCAATTTCGGCGGCTACGTAAAAGCATTTGCCGAACAACACGAAGTAGCGATTTACGGCGCCGACCGGCCCATGCAGGTGGCTACAGCCGATGGCATTACCATCATCAATTTTGGTATCGGCAGCCCGAATGCGGGCCTGGTAATTGACTTGCTGGAAGCCATTCACCCCAAAGCGGTATTGTTTTTAGGCAAATGCGGCGGCCTCAAATCCAGGAAAAACGTCAACGGCGACCTCATACTGCCCATTGCCGCCATTCGCGGCGAGGGTACCAGTAATGACTACCTGCCGCCCGAAGTGCCCGCCCTGCCGGCATTCGCCCTGCAAAAAGCGGTGTCCACCACCATCCGCGATTACGAACGCGACTACTGGACCGGCGTGGTGTACACCACCAACAAACGCGTTTGGGAACACCGGGAAGACTTCAAACAGAAATTGCGCAACTTGCGCTGTATTGCCATCGACATGGAAACGGCGACCATCTTCGTGGCTGCTTTTAAAAATCAGATGCCCGCCGGCGCACTCCTGTTGGTGAGCGATATGCCCATGACCCGCGATGGCATCAAAACGGAAGCCAGCGATAAAATTGTGACCGCCAACTTCGCGCAGATGCACCTGTCCATCGGTGTTGATTCTTTGAAACAATTGATGAATAAAGGGCAGACGGTCAAGCACTTGAGGTTTTAAGTTAGTCCGAAGTGCGAAGTCTGTAGCCAGGGTTGGTCAAATGAAGGAAATACCTTGCGAGGCGAAAAAAGCCCCGAATTTTCTCTACGAAAATTCGGGGTCACTCCGGGATGTATACATGACTATCTTCATGCACACGTGTCTGTTTACTTACATTTATCTGCTGTTCGCCATTCTCATTTTATGAACATTGTAAACGTATAAAGCAGAAAAAAAGACTACTAAGATAGGCAGCAAAACGACTGATAAGAATTTTTGAGTTGATCCATCCCCCCATAATATGGGCATGCTTCCACTATCATATAAGTCGGAAACAACAATACAGAGAAAACCAATTGCGAATGAATAAAATGCATTGCTTTTCAACCCCAGATTAGTAGTGGTGACAAATTTTGCTTCATTGCCCAATGCCGTATAATCTCGTAATTGAAATACGAAGGCAACATTGAGCATTATAACACTGAGAATAAAAATTACAAGAGTTTCCATAAGAATGAAATTTTAAATTGAGTGCTATATTTTACCACCAGGATCTGATCAATTTGCCAAGTCCAGCAACGGCAGATGCTCTCGCACCAGTAATAACAGCACCTCCTACAGCAGTTGCAACAACGCCTCCAGGACCAAATACTAAAGCCCCGCTGGTTACACCTGTATAAATGCCGCCTACTGCTCCTACGACAGCTCCGGCAAGATCCGCTGAAGCGATGTCTTTGGCAACAGAAGTACTGCTTCTAGGCTGGAGTCCGCTTGTCCAAGGAGTAGCACCATAGACATATACATTATACCAATATTGCAAGCTGCTTCTATACACTGCGTAGCTTATTAGCAGTATATCTTTTTCCTGGGCGGATAAACTGGAGGCAGTAGTAGCAGATTCATATCTGGTAATTATATTCAACCAAGACGTTAAATTATCGCCGCTATTTGAAACTTCATATACCAACTCTTTAAGAATACTGCGAGCGCTGCTTCCTAATGAGGTGGTAGCAAGTACTTGATCCAAATCCGTCAGGCAACTTAAGTTTGTGCACTGGTTGTAATATGGTGCAACATTGTTATTAATAAAATCATAGGTATTTGCCTTCAAGAGTGGGATGTTGGTTGATGGAAATAGACTTGCCTGAGTTACTGTAACAAAGTAGTCAACCGTTGCATCATCAATAGCTTCATAATCAAGTGATTCATCCCGATAGGTAACAAAATTTTCATTTAACCCCCCTTTTCCTTTGACATCAGAAAAATATTTTTGTCTGATTGCGTCAAGACCTTCGTTATGTAGTAAGCCAACATAATTGAAAGGATTTTGAGACACGAGTAGTTTTTCAGAAGATTCAATTTGTTTAAATCCTTCTTTTTGGCAGGAAATAATGGCCGAAAACATTAGAAGCGTAAAAAAAAACAGTTTGGTTCGCATAAATCGTGTTTTAAATTATGAATGAAAGTTAGATTAAATCTTGAACCTTACGTTTACCTTAATTAACATCCCCTTGTAAGTATTGCAAACAAATGTAAATGCCAACCCTTATATATGCAACATAATAGCAATAAAAATTTTCTTCATTGGTATTCTTGGTCCACAGGATTGATATGTGGTCGTTGAAACAATTGATGAATAAGGGGCAGGCAGTGAAACACTTGCGCTTTTGAGTCCGAAGTCTTCAGTGCGAAGTGCGAAGTC
>JADLCC010000313.1 GCA_020847425.1 Saprospiraceae bacterium | reverse complement strand
TTGAAGAGCAGTAAGTACTTTTTTCTTCACCGAAATGCCACTCACGATTCACGATTCACGACTCACGACTCACGAACCCATGCGAACCGGCTCCAGGTCCGCCACTTCATCGCCTGTAAACAACCGCGAAACCACCACAAAACGCAGCCCCAGCGGTATTTCCAGCGAAAAACTGGAGCCTCTGCCTGGTGTTACATCGATAGTCAATTGTGTATTTTGCCAGTACTCAAATTGAAAATCATTCATGTAAAACGGGCAGCCGTGTATTTCACCGACCCGTACGTCGCTTCCACCCACCCGGAATTCATGGGCAGGGAAACACATCGGCGCCGAGCCGTCGCAGCAACCGCCGCTCTGATGAAAAAGCAGGGGGCCGTTTTCAGCGCGGAGCCGGTCCACTACTTCGGCGGCGGCGGGGGTGATTAATACGCGTTTGGTCATTTTTTTCGTGTTTCGTGTTTCGTGTTTTTGTGTTTTGGTTTTTTAGTGTTTTGGGCGCTTCGCCTAAACTATTCAGGGGTGGCATGGGCGAAATGCCCTCAGAAGTGTTTGGCTTATATCAACGAATGCTAAGAGTAACCACCTCTAAAACACCAAAACACTCCAGTTAGAAAAATCCCAGTTTACTCTTGTTATAAGAAATGAGCATATTCTTCGTATTCCGGTAGTGATTGAGCATCATTTTGTGCGTTTCCCGACCGAAGCCCGATTTTTTGTACCCGCCGAACGGCGCGTGAGCCGGATAAGCGTGGTAGCAATTGACCCACACGCGGCCCGCCTGGATGGCGCGCGGCACCTGGTATAGTTCATGTGCGTCGCGCGTCCATACGCCTGCGCCGAGTCCGTAGAACGTATCGTTGGCCATTTCAACGGCTTCTTCCGTCGTTTTGAACGTAGTGACACAAGTAACCGGTCCAAAAATTTCTTCCTGGAATACCCGCATTTTGTTGTGCCCTTTCAACACTGTCGGCTGGATGTAATAACCGTTTTCCAGTCCGCTGTTCTGGTGGAATGCGTCGCCGCCCGTGAGCACTTCGGCGCCTTCTTCTTTGCCGATGTTGAGGTAATGCAGGATTTTTTCGTACTGGTCGTTGGATGCCTGCGCGCCCATCATGGTTTCCGGATCGAGGGGATGGCCTATTTTGATTTTGCGGACGCGTGCGACCACTTTTTCCATAAAACGGTCGTAGATCGACTCGTGCACCAGGATGCGCGAGGGGCAGGTGCATACCTCACCCTGATTAAAGGCAAACAACACAGCGCCTTCGATGGCTTTATCGAGGAATTCGTCGTCGGCGTCCATGACGCTGGGGAAGAAAATATTGGGCGATTTGCCACCCAGTTCCATGGTGACCGGGATGATGTTTTCAGAAGCGTATTGGAGAATGAGACGGCCCGTGGTGGTTTCGCCGGTGAAAGCAACTTTAGCGACGCGCGGGGAAGATGCCAGCGGTTTGCCCGCTTCCACGCCGAAACCGGTCACAACATTGAGTATGCCGGCGGGCATCACATCCTGGATCAGTTCCATGAGGCACATGATGCTGGCGGGTGTTTGTTCGGCGGGTTTCAGTACAACTGTACAGCCTGCTGCCAGGGCGGGCGCCATTTTCCAGGCAGCCATGAGCAGCGGGAAATTCCAGGGTATGATCTGGCCCACCACACCCAGTGGTTCGTGCAGGTTGATCGACACGGTCATATCGTCCAGTTCGGCTACACTGCCTTCGTCGGCGCGGATGACGCCGGCGTAATACCGGAAATGGTCGATACAAAGCGGAATATCCGCATTCACTGTTTCGCGGATGGGTTTGCCGTTGTCCACCGTTTCCACCCGGGCCAGGTAGTCCAGGTTTTGCTCCATAATATCCGCGATTTTCAGCAGGATATTGCTGCGGGTGGTCACGGAAGTTTTCGACCAGGTAGCGAAAGCGGTATGCGCGGCATCAAGCGCCAGGTCGATATCTTCTTTGGTGGAGCGCGCCGACTGGCTGAATACCTTTCCGTCGATAGGCGAAATATTATCGAAGTACTCGCCTTTGACCGGGGCGACCCATTTGCCGCCGATGAAATTGTCGTAACGCGATTTAAAGTCGGGCCGTTGGACAATACGTTTTGTTGCTTCCAATGTTTCCATACTATTGAACCAATTTTTATGTTAAAAAATTTTTTATCTTTTTGATAACACAAAATTATGTTCCGAATACCCCGATCGTTCTATGTATACTATCCTCTACTATCAGGATTGTATCATTTTTTGTATTTGGTCTGTTCAAAACTTTTGAAATGCCGGAATAGGCTTACTTTTGAGTTGGGAAAACAGAGCGAAATACAAACGATATCTTTCGTTGCGGTATGAATCAAAATAAAATTATGTATTCAGGATGGAAAGGTGTTGCTGCCCGGCCGGTGGCGCTCACTCCGCAGCGCGATCTGAAAACGCTGGTAGAGAACCGCACGGTTTTCAACTTCAACAATTGTGAACTCAATATTTTCGAGACACACCAAACCAGTGAGCAGGTGCGCCTGCGGTTTCAGGGCATGGTTTTTACCACCATGCTGCGCGGCAAAAAAGTGATGCACGTACAGGAGACCGAGCCTTTCGCGTACCTGCCCGGCGAATCGGTCATTTTGCCGGAATCGGCGCCCATGGTGATCGATTTCCCGGAAGCCAGTATGCTGAATCCCACACAGTGTATCGCGCTGGAAATTGACCGGCAAAAAATATCGGATACGCTGAACCTGCTGAACGAACACTACCCGAAAGTGGAAGAAAGCGGCCCCTGGCGCATCAATATGGAGCAGTTTCACATCCATAATTCGCTTGAATTGTCCGACACAGTCAACCGCCTGCTGCGTATTCCCGGCGAACACTACCTCGCCAAAGACGCCCTGGCCAATATCACCCTGCAGGAATTGCTGATCCGGCTTTTACAGACGCAGGCGCGCGCCTTACTCATGGAACAGTCTACCGCGCTCCAAACCCGCCACCGCTTCGCTTTTGTGCTGCAATACATCCGCGAACACCTGACGGACAACCTGACCGTACAGCAATTGGCCAGCCTGGCCTGCATGAGCAAACCGCATTTTTTTCGCAGTTTCAAACGGGAACTGGGCATGTCGCCCATCGACTATATCCTGCACGAACGTATTCAACTGGCCAAACGCCTGCTGGCCGACCCCAACGTCAGCGTTTCGGAAGCCGGCTACCAGTCGGGCTTCAACAACCTGACCCATTTTGCCTTGCAGTTTAAAAAAACGGAGGGATTGCCGCCGAGCCATTATAAGAAGGTGAGAAGGTGAGTTGTGAGTCGTGAATCGTGAGTGGCACTTTGCCATGGCCTACTTTTGAACGATTGGGCAAGGATCACTCACGATTCACGACTCACCTTCTCACCTCTAAAAAGGCGGGTGCGTTCCCACCATTACCAGCACTTCCCGCAGATTCACTACGCCCATCCGGTTCAGCCCGAGCTTTTCCACGGTAGCCCGGCCCACGGCCGTTCGTCCGAAAACGTGCGT
>JADLCC010000312.1 GCA_020847425.1 Saprospiraceae bacterium | reverse complement strand
ATTCGGTATGGGACACGGAAAAATCTGGTACGAAGATCAGCATCCTTTTATGTTCGTAATGTTCGGCGTGCTGTTCCTGTTCGGCGGCGGCGGGAAGTGGAGTTTGGATGGGGTGTTGTTCGACCGGCGATAATTATTAAACACATAGGCACATAGAAAACATAGTTCTTAGAGTACTCTACGCTATGTGTTCTATGTGCCTATGTGTTTAAAAAATAAATATGTGGTTAAAGCAATAAATACCATGATGAACAGAATCCTATTCCTTCTGCTTTTCCTTTCCGCAGTTTCCTCCGGCGCCGCACAACAAACATATTGCAACCCCGTCAACCTCGACTACGGCTTCACCCCCATTCCCAATTTCAGCGAATGGGGCCGCCACCGCGCTACGGCCGACCCCGTCATCGTGACCTACAAAGGCGACTATTACCTTTTTTCCACCAATCAATGGGGATACTGGTGGAGCAGCGACCTGCTGAACTGGCACTTTGTGTCGCGGAGTTTCCTGAAATCCTACCACAAGGTGTACGACGACCTCTGCGCGCCCGCCGTCGGTATCATCGGCGACACGATGCTGCTGTTCGGCTCCACCTACGGTCGCGATTTCCCGATCTGGATGAGCACCAACCCTAAAGCCAATGAGTGGTCCGAGGCCGTAGCCGCTTTCGACATCGGCGGCTGGGACCCGGCGTTTTTTACCGACAACGACGGGCGGCTCTACATGTACAACGGCAGCAGCAACCGCTACCCGATGTACGGCGTCGAACTGAACCGCAAAACCCTGCAACCCATGGGTTACCGCAAGGAAATGTACCTGCTCGAACCGGACCGCTACGGCTGGCAGCGTTTCGGCGAATACATGGACAATACGTTTCTCGACCCCTTCATCGAAGGCGCCTGGATGACCCGGCACAACAATAAATACTACCTGCAATACGGCGCGCCGGGTACCGAATTCAGCGGCTATGCCGACGGCGTGGTGGTGGGCGATAGTCCGCTGGGGCCTTTTACGCCGCAGTCGGACCCTTTTTCTTTTAAACCCGGCGGTTTTGCGCGCGGAGCCGGGCACGGCGCTACTTTTCAGGACAAATGGAACAACTGGTGGCACGTGTCGACCGTCATCCTTTCCGTCAAAAACAACTTCGAACGCCGGCTCGGCATCTGGCCTGCCGGATTTGACGGAGATCTGATGTATTGCAACACCGTATTCGGCGATTACCCACACTACCTGCCCAACGGCCCCGCCGACCACCTGAAAAGCCGTTTCACCGGCTGGATGCTGCTGAATTACAAAAAACCGGTGCAGGTGTCCTCCACTTTCGGGGCTTACAATGCCAACAATGCCGTGGATGAAAGCATGAAAACGTACTGGTCGGCTGCCGGCTCCAATGCCGGCGAATGGCTGCAAAGCGACCTCGGGGCGCTGTCCACCGTTCGGGCCATTCAGATCAACTACGCCGACCAGGACGCCGGTCTGCTGGGCAAACAAACCGATATTTACCACCAGTACCGGATTTTTCACTCCGCCGACGGCCGCAAATGGGAATTGCTCGTGGATAAAAGTAAAAACACGACGGATGTGCCGCACGATTACGTCGAACTGGCCCAACCTGTACGTACACGTTTTATCAAACTGGAAAACGTACACATGGCTGCGGGCAAATTCGCCATTTCAGGGCTGCGGGTCTTCGGCAACGGGGAAGGCACAAAGCCCGACAGCGTCCGCTCGCTCATCGTGTTGCGCACTGAAAAAGACAAACGTTCCGCCTGGCTCAAATGGGGACCTGTGGACAATGCCTATGCCTATAATATCTACTTCGGCACCGAGCCTGACAAACTGCACAACTGCATCATGGTGCACGATGCCAATGAATACTACTACAAGGGCATGGACAATCAGAAAACGTATTATTATTCTATCGAGGCGGTGAATGAGAATGGGGTTTCGGGTCGCTCGGAGGTAAAAAAGGTAGAATGAAAAAAGTTGTTCTGACATATCGGGATGTCAGCGGCAATGTTGCCGTAGAATCAATTTGGGCAGAACCAATTGGAATGCACTACAAAGTAGATAACATCCCTTTTTTTGCTCCGAATATTGCGCTGAATGATATCATCAGTGTGGAAAAGGAGGAGGGTGTTTTGCATTTTGAGGAGTTGATTTCCCCT
Source organism: Saprospiraceae bacterium (assembly GCA_020847425.1). Classification (GTDB taxonomy): domain Bacteria; phylum Bacteroidota; class Bacteroidia; order Chitinophagales; family Saprospiraceae; genus M3007. The sequence goes on along the minus strand of JADLCC010000312.1, from coordinate 30,918 downwards.
TCGGGTCACTCAACAATCCAAATTGTAATGCTCAATAGAAAGGAGAAAAACAGAATAATCGAGGAAATTGAAAGCCTGAATTGTTCCTGGGAAGGTTTTAAGGATTCCATTATTGCCTTGGATATTCCGGCTACATTCGATTATCGAAAAATAAAGGAATTTTTACAAAGAGAATTGAACAACCAGGTACTTGATTATAAAGAAGCATGTTTATCGAATCAACACAGGTCGGAGAAACTGTTCGATTAATAATAGCACTAACCAATTTAACTCAAGAAGCCAAGAGTGGGTGTCATTCAGAGCCGTAGGCGAAGAATCTGAGGCCGAAGGCCAATATTTATTATATCAGATTCTTCGCCTACGGCTCTGAATGACACCCACTCTTGGCATTTATATTTAAAAATTAGCCCCCATAAGTATCTGAAAAACATTACATCTGTGTACTGAAAGATTACTTTTTGTGACGTTTACTGTTCACTCTTCCCACCCCGCCGAAACTCCCCCGGCGCACAGCCTTTCACCCTTCCCCAGAACCTCGAAAACTGCCTGGGGTTCCCAAACCCGCATTCAATGGCAATTTCTTTTACCGACATTTCCGTGTGCAGCAGCAGGCGTTCGCCGTGTTCGATGCGTAATTTTTCGCGGTAAGCCTGCACGGTTTCTCCGGTGTGGTCTTTGAACAAGCGCGACAGGTGGCGACTGCTCCTGTTCATTATCCGGGCCAGGTCGGTGATGGTAAAACTGGCGTCGAGGCGGTTGGCCAGTATTTCCTGTGCTTTGTACACATCCGCGTTGAAGTGGTTTTTAAAATCCAGGAAAATATTTTGTTGTCCGGCAGTTTCGTTGCGCCGCACATTGATGACCATTTCCTGCGCCACCTTCGCTGCCAGCAAGGGGTTGCGCCAGCGCTCCACCAGCGCCAGCGCCATGTCGATGCCCGAGGTCATGCCCGCGCTGGTAAAAATGCCTTTATCAAACACATACAGCCTGTTTTCGAGCACATGGGCCTTGGGGAAATGTGCTTTCATGTATGAGAGGCATTTCCAGTGGCTGGTGCAGTCCACGTGGTCGAGCAAACCCATTCGACCAAGCGCGAGCGCGCCTGAACAGATGGATGCGATATAAACACCTTTTTCCCGCTGTTCCCACAACCAGTTTTTGGAGCGCTCGATCACAGCATCCAGTTCGCCGGCCTGAAAACTGGCAAAATCGAAACCCGGCACACAAACCATATCTCCTTTTTTCAGCGACAGGTCCTGCACATTGGTAAGTGTCGAAAACGCAAGACCCTGCGCGCAGGTCACGTTTTTATCGGCTGCTGCAAAATGGATTTTAAAATTCCGGTTGCCCAGTTCCGAGGCTTCGTAAAACACCTGGGCCGCGCCGGCAAGGTCCTGGAGGTGCATTTTGGGCAGCAGTAAGAAGACAATTTTTGTGGTTTCCATGTATAAAAGAGGAAAAGGCGAAGCAGGCAACCGATTTATCCGGACACACTCTGGTCAAAAGAAGACATTTTCATAACGGCTTGGTTGCAGGTCCTAACTTTGAAAAAAAATTTAATAACCAACCCAACGTCGTGTTGAACGAGAAGTGGTATGCCTTTATTGATTACCAATGCCTTCTCAACTTTCAACATGCTCAACCGCTCAACTTTAATAAAAAGGATTGCTATGAAACAATTTCTGAAAATCACCCTCTTGCTTTTGCTTGTTACGAATGTTCGTATACTGTATGCTCAGGTCAGCGACAAACCGCTTTCCGTGGGCATTGTTGTTTACCCCGGCGTTGAAATACTGGATTTCAGCGGCCCTTCGGAAGTGTTCGGTTCCACGGAAGGTTTCAAGGCTTTTATAGTGGCTTACAAAAAAGAGCCGCTTTTGAGCCAGGGATTTATCACTGTTACGCCGCAATACGCCATAGATGATTGCCCGCCTACGGATATCCTCGTTTTCCCCGGCGGCGGTACGGGTTCGGTGATCGGCGAACAGAAGATGATCGACTGGATCAGGGAACGTTCAAAAACCACCCAGTTCATGATGTCGGTTTGTACCGGTGCGGCACTGCTCTCCAAAGCCGGTTTGCTCGACGGCAAAGAGGTGACCACCTGGTACGGGTTTATTCCCGGCCTGAAAGAGATGAATCCCTCGGCCACCGTACTTTCCAACACGCGTTTTGTCGATAACGGTCATGTCGTGACCACTGCCGGCGTTTCAGCAGGCATAGATGGCGCCTTGCACGTAGTTTCAAGGATTAAAGGAGAAACCGCTGCCAAGGCGACGGCCCGCTACATGGAATACGACAAATGGCAGCCTCGGGATGGCAAAGTGAATGAAACCCCTTTTGTGAAAACTGCCCGCGAGCAAGGTATCGAAGCGGCTACAAAAAGTATCCAACCCGTACCGGGTAGTCTCCAACCTTTGTACTATCCCGGTGAAATGATCAACCTGGCTATGGAATTGATGGATACCAAACCCACGGAAAGCGAGGCTATTTTGCGCTGGCTGATACAATCCACTGCGCCTACGCCTGCACTGTACGACGTATTGGGAATGGTTTACTCAAAAATGGGTAAAACAGTGCCGCCCGACAGTCGCACTTTCCGTGATCACCTCGCCGATGGAGACATTGCATGGGCTAAACAAACCTATACGGAAACGATAAAAATGTACCCGGATTGGCGGCTTTTCACCGAAGATCAAATCAACGGTGTGGGTTATCAATTGCAGAGCATCAAAAAAATAAAGGAAGCCATCGAACTGTTCCAATGGAACACCGAATTGTACCCTGCTTCGGCCAATGCCTGGGACAGCCTTTCAGAAATGTATGAATCTGCGGGAAAACGGGAACTGGCTATCGCTGCCAGCGAACAATGTCTGGCAAAATTACCAGCCTGCGGTTATGATGAACAAACGAAACAGGCCCTTACAAAAGCGTCTAAAGAACGGATTGTTCGGCTGAAGGAGAAAGGGTAGATTTTCCGATCCGCGCAAAAAGCATATCCACCATAAATTTCAGGACCACCAAAGCGATGGCCACCCACATGGCCTGGTTGAGTTGCGGGTACTTGGGAATCAGGTGCATAGTGAGCGCCTGCAAAAAAGCGAGCAACACCAGCATGTGCACAAAGGGCCTCGCCAACTCACCCATAGGGCTGGCTGTTTTATAATTGCCGTTGCCAAAATAATGGATAGCCAGCCCTAAAATATACCCGGCGGTCATGATCCGGGTTTGTATTGCAATGTTGGCCAGACTGGTATAATCACCGCCGTCCTGAAACGCATTAATTGTAAATACCACCGCGAACATAATGAATGTGCCACCCATCACGGCGCCGCCGATAAGCAGCCCGATTTTCAAACCGATCTGGTCCAGAAAGGGCCGGTTTTCCAGGGCGAACAACATGCGCAGCAATGCGCTCGCTACGATTAATATCACTTCCCACCAAAACAGGAACACGATGGGTTTCAAATCCCATTGCAAAAACAAAATGCCGTACAGGGTAATGCCCAGGTTCATAATGGGCAACCACCAGGGTTTCGAATGTTGAAAGAGTGGCGATTCCAGGATTCTGTTCATTGCCTTGGATGTATTTTTACCACATTATTTTTAGTGTGTATTTAGTGTGTAGTGTTTGGTGTTTAGGACGGTAACGCCTGGCCCAGGTTATTAACTTGGACAAAGCGTTACCGCCCCAAACACCAAACACCACACCCGAAACACTACACTACGGTTTCACCGGTTTCTTAAATTCCCCAGCCTTCACCACAATCATTTTCGAATAATCGAGGTGTTTTTTGATGGCGGCATTCACTTTATCCGTGGTAAGCGCTGCCACGGCCTTTTCCTTATTGGCATTCCAGGAAAAATCGCGGCCCAGTTCCAGGTAATAATTCAACGTACCGGCCAGGTAACTGTCGCCCGAGCGGTTTACTTTTTGTGAACTCAGCCAGCCCGATTTGGCGGCTTCCAGTTCGGTTGTGGTAAAACCATCTTTGGATGCGCGTTCGATCTCTTCCTTGTACGCCGCTTCCAGTTTACTGAGGTTTTCCGGGTTGTAAATCATAAAGGAAGAAAATGCAGCATTTTGATCCTCATCGCTGGCAGAAAAACTACCCCGGACTGTGTAACTCAAACCCTCTTTCTGGCGAATGCGGGTAGCCAGCCGGGAATTCAGAAATCCGCCGCCCAGCATGTATCCGCCCAGTTCAACGGCGGGGTATTCCGGGTCGTCGGAGCGCATGGCAAAACCGTAACCCGCTACATAAGCCGCATTGGCTTTGTCGGGCGTATTGATTTCTTCTGATCTGGGTGCAACGGGCTGATAATCCATACTATAGCGTTTGTAACGCACCGGACTTTTCCAGTCGCCAAATACTTCTTTGAGCGCAGCTTCGGTTTCTTTCGCGTCAAAATCGCCGACAACAGCAGCGGTAGCATCCGAGGCGCCGTAAAAATCCTTGTAAAAACTTTTCACCTGGTCCAGCGTGACAGCCTTGACGGATTCCAGTTGTTCTTCAAACGTCTCCGTATACCGCGGATCGTCTTTCGAATAGTTTGGTCTGGAAATACGGCCGAACGTATTATAAGCCAAAGCAGTAGGGTCCGTTTTGGTTTCCTCGATACCTGCCAGTTGTTCCTGTTTCATTTTGTCAAATTCATTCTGCGGGAAGGCCGGTTTGCGCAGCACTTCTCCAACGAGGCGGATAACTGCGGGCAGGTGTTCGCGGTCTGTTTCGATGGTTATATCTGTTCCCATTGGTCCGCCGAAAAAGTTGGCGCGCGCTTTCAGTTTGTCGAATGCCTCCTTGAGTTCTTCGCGGTTTTTAGTTGCCGTGCCTTTATCGAGCATGGAAGCCGTGAAGTCGCCGATCGTCGATTTGCCTTTTGCTGTTTCCAGGGTACCGAAATTGAGGGAAATGCGCATGGTTACCACGTCGCCGCGGGTTTCCTTGGGCAGCATCGCGTATTTCATGCCATTGGGCAATGTTTTGCGGGTGGTGCGTTTTTCCAGGTTTTCGGGCGAGGGGTCAAAATCTTCGCCTTGCGCCATCGGCGCTTTGCCTTTATAGTCTTTCAACAGCGCATTGAGATCTGGTGCGGCGGGAATATCCGAGCGGTCCGGGTTTTTATCCGGAATAAAAGTGCCGAGGGTGCGGTTGGCTGATTTGAAATATTTGGCTACCACCAGCATAATATCCTCGCGGGTAATGGTTTCCAGGCGGTCGCGGTACAGGAATGCCAACCGCCAGTCGCCCGTGCCGACAAAGTTGCTGAGGCTAAGGCCTACGCGGCTGCTTTCTTTAAAAAACATTTCCTGGTTTTTCAGCAGGCGCGTTTTGGCTTTGTCTACTTCTTCCTGGGTAGGTCCGTTTATTTTCAGGTCTTCCAACACGGCGAGCATGATCTGCCTGGCCGAGTCGAGGTTGCCGTCGGCGCGCACTTCCGTCACAAAACGGGTGATGCCGGCTTCTGCAAAACCGGAAGCACCGCCATAGACACCTACTGCTTTCTTGCTCTCTACCAGGGCTTTATATAAACGGCCGGTAGGCTCGTCAGTCAGTAAGTTGCTCAGTACGGAAAGTGCAGGATAGTCCGGGTGCGAGCCCGGGCAGCTGCGGTACATGGCTGAAAAGACCTGTACGTCGCCGGTGCGGCGCAGGGTTATGGAACGTTCGCCATCCTGTGTCGGCTCTTCCGTATAGGTTGCTACAAGTTTGCGTTCGGGGCGCGGAATGGGCGAGAAGTACTCATGTACCATATCCAGCGTTTTTTGCTCGTCTATTTTACCGGCAATCAGCAGCAGTGCATTGTCGGGCTGGTAATATTTGTGGTAAAAAGCCTGTAAACGTTCGATGGGCGCTTTTTCAATGTCCGATTTTTCGCCGATGGTCGAGTGGCCGTAGTTGTGGAAATTAAAAGCGGATGCCATCATGCGCTTGTACAATACACCGCCGGGGTTGTTTTCGCCCGATTCGTATTCGTTGCGCACCACGCTGAATTCACTTTCCAGGTCTTTGCGGGCAATAAAGGAATTGACCATCCGGTCGCTTTCCAAATCGAGTGCCCAGCGCAGGTTGACGTCGGTAGCGTCAAAGGTTTCAAAATAGTTGGTGCGGTCGAAGGACGTAGTGCCGTTGGGCCGGGCGCCGTGTTCGGTGAGCTCCTGCGGGATGTTGGTATGCTTGGGCGTTCCTTTAAAAACGAGGTGCTCCAGCAGGTGCGCCATGCCTGTTTCGCCGTAATCTTCGTGCCGGGAACCCACTTTATACGTGATATTGACCGTTATAATGGGTTTCGACATATCGGGAAACAACAAAACCTGAAGGCCGTTGGCAAGCCGGTATTCCGTAATGCCTTCTACAGTCGTGACGTATTGTACGCCTTCCGGCAGTTTTAGTTTGTTTTGTGCGGATACTACATTGCTGATAAACAAAGCGACCAGAAAGAGTGGTAGTCGCCTGAAAAATTGGGCTGTCGTCATAATAAAAGAAGTGAGAAGTGAGAGGTGAGAAGTGAGAGGGTGCTTCGCCTGGAGATTGTGTGTTGGCGAAACGGGAGTGTTATAAAAAACGCTGCGTCAACATATTACCTTCATCTGAGACGCTTTCACTCTTTTTAACGGGGCCAAAGGTAAACAAGGTCTTTTTTCATTTGCTCACAAAACGGTGAGTGTGCGTTTGGCGAGCATAATCAACCAGAAGTGAGAGGTGAGAAGTGAGAAGTGAGAGGCGAGAAGTGAGAGGGTAAGAGAAGTGAGAGGGTGAGAGCCGACTTTGATTCAACCTCGAGTCTCTTGACATTCCTAATTATGAATGCCCGGGGTAATCAGGTGTAATCCAAGTCGGCTCTCACCCTCTCACCCTCTCACCCTCTCATCTCTCACCATCTAATCAAGGCGCTTGCCCACGTAAACCCGCTACCAAAAGCCGCCAGGCACACCAGGTCGCCCTCCTTGATTTTCCCGGCTTCCCAGGCTTCACAAAGTGCGATCGGAACGGAGGCAGCCGTGGTATTACCGTATTTCTGGATGTTGTTCCATACCTGGTCGTCGCGCAGCCGCAGTGTTTTTTGTACAAACTGGCTGATGCGCAGGTTGGCCTGGTGTGGAATGAGCATGTCGATATCGGAGGCCTGGAGCCCCAGTTCGTTCAGCGCTTCATGAATAACTTCCGGGAATTTGCTGACGGCCATTTTAAACACAAACTGGCCTTCCATATTCGGGTAGTAATTGCCGTCGGCGATCATTTTCGGGGTGATAAAAATTTCGCCGTAGGTATCCGGGGACGGGTAACCGTAGTCGACCTCTTCCTCCATGTGTTTTTTGTGGTATCCGCCGTGTGCGCCGGGGTTGATAAAGGACAGTTTTTCGGCGTAGGTGCCGTTGGAATGCAGTTTGGTGGTCAGGATACCGCGATTCGGGTCATCGCTGGGTTGCAGGATAACGGCGCCGGCGCCATCGCCGAATATCACCGTCACATTCCGGCCGCGGGTGCTGAAATCGAGCCCCATGGAGTGCATTTCGGAGCCGACAACCAGCACATTTTTATAGGTGCCCGTTTTTACAAACTGGTCGGCAATACTGAGTGCGTAGACAAACCCGCTGCACTGGTTGCGGATATCGACCGCGCCCACCTCCTGTTTGGTGATGCCCAGTTCGCGTTGCAGCAATACGCCGCAGCCCGGGAAATAATAGTCGGGGCTCAGGGTGGCAAAAACGATAAAGTCGATCTCTTCCGGCTGGATTCCGGCGCGTTCGCAGGCGATGCGCGCAGCCGCAGCCGCCATAGTAGTCGTGGTTTCTTCGTGCTTTACCCCGTACCGGCGCTCGCGGATGCCCGTTCGCTCCTGAATCCACTCGTCGGTGGTATCCATAACTTTGATCAGGTCATTGTTTGTGACAACACGTTCGGGGACGTAGTAGCCGATGCCGGCAATTTTGCTGCGATTCATGTGAGAGCGTCGTAAAAATGATGAGAAAATGAATTTCAGAATTTATGCAAAACAAGGCTTGTAAAAACCAATAAAGGCAAGGCAAAGTTGACAAAAATTTAGCAAAAAGATTGTTTCCCCAGGCAATTGCTGCCTCCGCACAGAGCAGGAACTTCGGAAAAGTGCGCGAAAACTGCGTTCCCACCGATTTTTTTCCGTTTTTTGCAGAAAATTTCGTGTTTGAAACTGATTTATGATTTCTGAAATACTACTTACTTTTTTCCTGGTTGCATTAAATGGTTTTTTTGTCGCGGCTGAATTTGCCATTGTTAAAGTGCGGTATTCGCAAATTGAGCTGCGGGCGCAGAAAGGCAACAAACTGGCAGGCATCGCAAAAGGCATCCTGAATCACCTGGATGCATACCTCTCTGCCACTCAACTGGGCATCACCCTGGCGAGCCTCGGACTGGGCTGGATCGGCGAACCGGTCGTGTCAAAAATACTCATCGCTTCTTTCCACGGCCTGGGCTGGGAGGTTTCGGACGAACTGGCGCATAAAATTGCCCTGCCGGTGGCGTTTGCCCTGATCACCGTGCTGCACATTGTTTTCGGCGAACTGGCGCCCAAATCCATCGCCATTCGCAAACCGGAAGAGACGACCCTGGCCGTATCGGTGCCGATGCGGGTGTTTTTTCTGCTTTTCCGCCCGTTTATCTGGATTCTCAACGGCTTGTCCAACTTCATTTTGCGCCTGGTCGGTATCGAACCCGCCGACGAACAGGAAGCGCACAGCTCCGATGAATTGCGCCTGCTCGTAAAACAAAGCCAGAAAAGCGGCGCCATCAAGGAAGACAACTACCAGATCATCCAGAATGCGTTCGACTTTTCGGAACTGACCGCCCAACAGGTGATGGTGCCGCGCAAAAATATTTTTGCACTGGATGTCGAAACCCCGAAAGCGGAAATCCTGAAGGAAGTGATCGAAAATGGCTACTCGCGTATTCCGGTGTACGAAGACGACATCGACAATGTGCTCGGATTCGTGTTCGCCAAGGATATTTTTCAGGCCAATATCGAGCACTCCGACTGGCAACTCAAGGACCTCCTGCGCCCGGTGCAATACGTGTACAACTCCGCTAAACTCAACCGTGTGCTCAAGGATTTCCAAACCAAACATATTCACATCGGTCTGGTCATCGACGAATACGGCGGCACGGAAGGCATGATTTCCATGGAAGATATCCTGGAAGAACTCGTCGGCGAAATACAGGACGAGCACGACGATGAAACAGCGCCCGTCACCAAAAGCGAAGACGGTTCTTTCCTTATTTCAGGTATCGCGCCGCTGCACGATGTGAACAATTTTCTTCCAGTTCCTTTCCCGGAAAACCGCCAGTACAATACTTTTAACGGATTGGTACTCAATCGTTTGGGTCGTATCCCGCCAGGCAACGAAACTTTTATTTTTGAAAAGTACGAAGTGACGGTGGTGGCGCGGAAACAGAATATCCTGACGCAGTTGAAAGTGCGGTTGATTGAAGAGGAAGAAGAATAGAGAGAGAAGTGAGAAGTGAGAGGGTGAGAAGTGAGAGGCACATTCACTCGATAAGGGTGGCCATCTTGAAGTTTATTTCTACATGAGACATCCCTAATTTTGAAGATTGGCAAAAATGACTTCGGAGAAGTCAAATGTTTGTAGATCAATTGATTTCACGAATGAAACGACCTCGGAGAGGTCGAACGTTCGCTGTCATTTTGGAATCTTTGTGAACATGTTCGACCTCTCCGAGGTCGGCAAACACCTATACGATGTGATTTCTACAAACATTTGACCTCTCCGAGGTCATTTCCAGGCATAAATTCGAGATGATTCATGTTTATTTCTTTTGCTTCAACGCCGCCTTTTCCGTGTTCTGCCTGACCCTGTACAAAACGATTTTTTTGACCAGTTCAAGCGGCAAGGGCTCGTCTATTGGAAACTGGATAGATCCTTTACCCATTTTATACGGCGCAAGGTCTTTTGCGAATGCCTCATTCGCGGTGGGCGTGGCATAAAAACCGATATGGTGCGTAAAAGCGGCGAAATGAACCAGGTTGCCGTGCAGCACGAAAGTGGGTATCGCATATTTCATAGCCTCTATGGCCTCCGGCGCCGCCTGCTGGATGGTGGTCCGCATCTGCTCCAGTTTTTCCTGGATGTCTTTCGGGTATTCCGCGATGTATGCGTCTATGGTGGTGGGAGCATTTTGCATCATAGCGTGGGAGTGTTGTTTAAATTGCGCCAAACCTAATGATTTTTCTGAAAACAGGATAGCTTGGGATATATTTGCGGGAAATCTAACCTTCAACCGGTTTGAATAATATCAAGTTAATTGCCCTGTTCCTCCTGCTATGCAATGCTCCATTGCACAGTCAGGTTAAGTTGAATTATCAACACCTCACCACCGCAGACGGGCTCTCACAGGGCTTGGTGTTCGATATCATGCAAAGCCGGGACGGTTTTATCTGGGTTTGCACCAAAGATGGGCTGAACCGCTACGATGGCTCTCGCTTCAAGGTGTTCTCGCCTGATCCATTTGATCCATTTTCAATTGTCGAAGGGTACGCCAATGGCCTATACGAAGACAGTCGCGGCTGGATATGGATTCATTTCCTGACTGGTACAGACGTGCTTGATCCGCAAAGTGGGCGCTTTTTCCATTTAATGAAAGAAGGGAAACCTGTTATCTCGCCTTTATTTGAAGATCGTACCGACGGTACGATTTGGTGTCTGCAGGACGATAACCGACTCCTGAAATTCAGTATTCAAAAAGATATGTTGGAAAAGGCGTTTCAGCAAGGGAATGCCAATATTGAACCGCCTTGTAAAACGTTTTTTTTACCTGCGATCAAAGACGAGTCTGGCAACCCCATACGGGCTGTCTCCCTTCTTTTTACTAAAAATTATAAACCCCTGGTTGCGACGAGTCATGGTTTGTGGCGGCTGAATCAGGGTAGCGAAAAGATGGATTTGATGGGATATACTACATTATCAATAAACCGCTTAATGCAGGATACAGAGGGCAAAATCTGGATGGATGTCTTTAATAAAAATCCTGCTAATAGAAATGGCTCGCAAATCATTATCTGGGACGAGCAGGCGGGGATGCAACAAGGGCAAATTATGCCAGGAGCTTATTTTGCGTGGTGGCCCTTTGACGGGGCACTGTGGATCATTCAGGATAATACCTTAAAAAGGTACCAGCCACAAAGGTACCTGAATAAAGAGCCTGCTGATATTCAATGGCCTTTTGAAACCTTTTTTCCGCAGTATAAACAAGGCCGTATTAATAAATTATTCTTAGATAAGAGCGGCATGATTTGGATAGGCACCGATGGCTTTGGCATGGTCAAGATCAACCCTCAAAATCCCACTTTCCGAAGTTATCTTCCCAATATCTCCCAACGCAAGATATTCGAAACCCCGGAGGGAAAACTCCTCACTTCAGCCGAACTTGGTACACTATACCATTCCATCTATTTTGACCAAAACACCCCCGATCAGTCCCTATCATCGCTTCATCATGGATATACACCACCCTTAACCGTACTTTATGACAGGGATGGCAATTGCTGGTCGTACGCTTTCGACTCGTTACTGTACCGCAGGGATGCCCGTACCAGAACGCTTCAAGCATTTCCCTTGAAAGGGCGTGGATTGTGCCTGGACGCAAAAAACAAGATACTCAGTGTCAGTAGTGAAGGTTTGCACATGCTCGATCCAGCCACAGGGCAAACCCGTTTATTTGCCTTCAAAACACCCCAGCAACAGCGCTCTGAATTTTCTCATTTCTTTTGGAAAGATGCCGAATCTACGATTTGGATATTTGGGTTTGAAGGATTGGTTAAAGCAATCCCTTCCGATGCCGACGGGTATCAATTTGAATACTTCGTCAATAACCCGAAAGACCGCGCTTCCTTATCCTCTAATACGGTACTCAGTGCCGCCGACGATCCCCTCGAACCCAATCGCTACCTGTGGCTGGGCACTAAGGCCGGGCTGAACCGCTTGGACAAAAAAACTGGGGAATTCAAACAATACAGTATCGCGCAGGGGCTTCCCGACAATGTGGTATATGGCGTTTTGGCCGAAAACATGCCAAAAGGAAGCAACAGACCCGGATTTATCTGGCTGAGCACCAACAAAGGGCTGTGCCGCTTCGATGTTCGCGCCGAAACCACCAAGAACTTTACAGTTGCCGATGGCTTACAGGATAATGAATTCAATAGTTCAAGTTATCTGAAAACCAGCAATGGCACCCTGATTTTCGGAGGGATAAAAGGTCTGACCGTATTTCATCCCGATAGCCTGCGTTTTAATCCATTTGTTCCTCAAACCCGCATCGTTGGCTTGCATGTCAATAACCAGCCATACGACATCAGCGGACAATCGTCTATCACGCTCACACACAATCAAAACCTGCTGACCTTTGATTTTGCAGCACTTGAATTTACCAATCCGGCACAGAATCTATACCGTTATCAACTCGTGGGCGTGGATGAAGACTGGGTATCATTAGGGTTGAAAAATAACATCCAATTTGCCAATCTTGCTCCCGGAACCTATACCTTCAAGGTGCTGGGCAGCAACAATGCAGGTATATGGAGTGATCAGCCCGCCGAACTGCGTTTTACCATCCGGCCGCCGTGGTGGGCTTCCTGGTGGGCATGGCTACTGTATCTTGGTATATTGGCAGCAGGGGCCTGGAGGTATTACCAATACTTGCTCAATCGGCGCTTATCAGCGCAGGAAAAACTGCGGCTGACAGAACTTGACGACTTCAAAACCCGATTTTTTACCAACATCACCCACGAATTCAGAACGCCGCTCACGGTGATGCTGGGCATGAGTGAACAGTTGGCAAAAGACGAAACCGACGATCCGAAACGCAATAAACTCGGCCTGATCAAACGCAGCGGAGAAAACCTGCTCCGACTCATCAATCAGATTCTTGACCTGGCTAAGCTGGAGTCGAACACCTTGAAAATGAATTACATTCAGGGTGATATTTTGACGTTCATCCAGTATGTTACCGAAAGCCTGCACTCGCTGGCTAACGCGCAGAATCTGATGCTCCGCGTCGAAAGTGAACAATCGAAGATTGTGATAGACTACGATCCTGAGCGTTTTTTGCAAATCATCCACAATCTATTGTCGAATGCCATCAAATTTACGCCCTCAGGAGGTAAAGTTGTCATCCGGGCCGATGTAAAAGACCGTTGGCTTCACATTTCGGTGGCCGATTCAGGCGCGGGCATCCCTCCAGAGGAACTGCCGCATTTGTTTGAACGATTTTTTCAGGCCAGAAATCAGGAACACGCGAAGGCTGGCGGAACGGGCATTGGGCTGTCACTGACCCGCGAATTGGTCAAAGCCATGGGGGGCGAGATTTCGGTGGAAAGCACCGTGGGCGTGGGCAGTACTTTTTTGGTGCGCTTGCCGATCACAAACCATAGTGCATTGGTCGCATTTGGGTCAAACGTCAAGATGGAAGCCTGGAAGCCATCCCTTGCAAAACCGCAAATAACGCGCCCTGAGGAGTCGGTTCAAAGTCATCCCCTCACTGCACCAACCGTTCTTTTGGTGGAAGACAACCCGGATGTAGTGGAATACCTCAGTGCCTGCCTTAAAGAACATTATTACCTCGATTTTGCCTACAACGGCAAGGCTGGTATAGACATGGCGCTGGAGAACGTGCCCGATCTCATCGTCAGCGACGTGATGATGCCATATAAAGATGGCTTTGAAGTGTTGGAAAACCTGAAAAACGACGAGCGCACGAGCCATATTCCGATTGTTTTGCTGACGGCGAAGGCCGATACACAGAGTCGTCTGGCCGGACTGCGCAAAGGCGCCGATGCTTATTTGTCCAAGCCTTTTCATCAGGAAGAATTGCTGGTAATATTGGAGAATCTGCTCGAATCGCGGCGAAAATTACAGGCTAAGTACCAGCAAAATGTGCTTTCAACCACAGCGCCCTCTGTTGAGGAACCCGACCCGGAGGACAGTTTCCTGCTAAAAGTTCGGGCTGTTGTGGAAAAAAACCTTTCCGACGCTGATTTTGAAATGCCGCACTTGGAACGCGCCCTGGCCATGAGTCGCAGCCAGATATTCCGCAAGATCAAGGCTTTGACGGGCAAATCGCCCAGCCTCTTCATTCGTTCCATCCGCCTGCATCATGGCAAACAAATGCTGCAGAACACCGCGCTCACGGTTTCTGAAATTGCGTACGAGGTGGGCTTTTCTTCGCTCAATTACTTCTCCGATGCATTTTTTGAAGAATTTGGAGAACGCCCCTTGAAGGTACGGGGCGGAGGATGATTGGCCAAATCCGATTAAAGGATACATGATTCTCTTATTATTCAGTATTAAAATCCCTACAAATTTCCTCCTGTAGAGACGCACAGCTGTGCGTCTCTACAGGAGGAAATTTGTAGGGATTTTAATACTGAATAATAAGAGAATCATGTATCCTTTAATCGGATTTGGCCAATCATCCTCCGCCCCGTACCTTCAAGGGGCGTTCTCCAAATTCTTCAAAAAATGCATCGGAGAAGTAATTGAGCGAAGAAAAGCCCACCTCGTACGCAATTTCAGAAACCGTGAGCGCGGTGTTCTGCAGCATTTGTTTGCCATGATGCAGGCGGATGGAACGAATGAAGAGGCTGGGCGATTTGCCCGTCAAAGCCTTGATCTTGCGGAATATCTGGCTGCGACTCATGGCCAGGGCGCGTTCCAAGTGCGGCATTTCAAAATCAGCGTCGGAAAGGTTTTTTTCCACAACAGCCCGAACTTTTAGCAGGAAACTGTCCTCCGGGTCGGGTTCCTCAACAGAGGGCGCTGTGGTTGAAAGCACATTTTGCTGGTACTTAGCCTGTAATTTTCGCCGCGATTCGAGCAGATTCTCCAATATTACCAGCAATTCTTCCTGATGAAAAGGCTTGGACAAATAAGCATCGGCGCCTTTGCGCAGTCCGGCCAGACGACTCTGTGTATCGGCCTTCGCCGTCAGCAAAACAATCGGAATATGGCTCGTGCGCTCGTCGTTTTTCAGGTTTTCCAACACTTCAAAGCCATCTTTATATGGCATCATCACGTCGCTGACGATGAGATCGGGCACGTTCTCCAGCGCCATGTCTATACCAGCCTTGCCGTTGTAGGCAAAATCGAGGTAATAATGTTCTTTAAGGCAGGCACTGAGGTATTCCACTACATCCGGGTTGTCTTCCACCAAAAGAACGGTTGGTGCAGTGAGGGGATGACTTTGAACCGACTCCTCAGGGCGCGTTATTTGCGGTTTTGCAAGGGATGGCTTCCAGGCTTCCATCTTGACGTTTGACCCAAATGCGACCAATGCACTATGGTTTGTGATCGGCAAGCGCACCAAAAAAGTACTGCCCACGCCCACGGTGCTTTCCACCGAAATCTCGCCCCCCATGGCTTTGACCAATTCGCGGGTCAGTGACAGCCCAATGCCCGTTCCGCCAGCCTTCGCGTGTTCCTGATTTCTGGCCTGAAAAAATCGTTCAAACAAATGCGGCAGTTCCTCTGGAGGGATGCCCGCGCCTGAATCGGCCACCGAAATGTGAAGCCAACGGTCTTTTACATCGGCCCGGATGACAACTTTACCTCCTGAGGGCGTAAATTTGATGGCATTCGACAATAGATTGTGGATGATTTGCAAAAAACGCTCAGGATCGTAGTCTATCACAATCTTCGATTGTTCACTTTCGACGCGGAGCATCAGATTCTGCGCGTTAGCCAGCGAGTGCAGGCTTTCGGTAACATACTGGATGAACGTCAAAATATCACCCTGAATGTAATTCATTTTCAAGGTGTTCGACTCCAGCTTAGCCAGGTCAAGAATCTGATTGATGAGTCGGAGCAGGTTTTCTCCGCTGCGTTTGATCAGGCCGAGTTTATTGCGTTTCGGATCGTCGGTTTCGTCTTTTGCCAACTGTTCACTCATGCCCAGCATCACCGTGAGCGGCGTTCTGAATTCGTGGGTGATGTTGGTAAAAAATCGGGTTTTGAAGTCGTCAAGTTCTGTCAGCCGCAGTTTTTCCTGCGCTGATAAGCGCCGATTGAGCAAGTATTGGTAATACCTCCAGGCCCCTGCTGCCAATATACCAAGATACAGTAGCCATGCCCACCAGGAAGCCCACCACGGCGGCCGGATGGTAAAACGCAGTTCGGCGGGCTGATCACTCCATATACCTGCATTGTTGCTGCCCAGCACCTTGAAGGTATAGGTTCCGGGAGCAAGATTGGCAAATTGGATGTTATTTTTCAACCCTAATGATACCCAGTCTTCATCCACGCCCACGAGTTGATAACGGTATAGATTCTGTGCCGGATTGGTAAATTCAAGTGCTGCAAAATCAAAGGTCAGCAGGTTTTGATTGTGTGTGAGCGTGATAGACGATTGTCCGCTGATGTCGTATGGCTGGTTATTGACATGCAAGCCAACGATGCGGGTTTGAGGAACAAATGGATTAAAACGCAGGCTATCGGGATGAAATACGGTCAGACCTTTTATCCCTCCGAAAATCAGGGTGCCATTGCTGGTTTTCAGATAACTTGAACTATTGAATTCATTATCCTGTAAGCCATCGGCAACTGTAAAGTTCTTGGTGGTTTCGGCGCGAACATCGAAGCGGCACAGCCCTTTGTTGGTGCTCAGCCAGATAAATCCGGGTCTGTTGCTTCCTTTTGGCATGTTTTCGGCCAAAACGCCATATACCACATTGTCGGGAAGCCCCTGCGCGATACTGTATTGTTTGAATTCCCCAGTTTTTTTGTCCAAGCGGTTCAGCCCGGCCTTAGTGCCCAGCCACAGGTAGCGATTGGGTTCGAGGGGATCGTCGGCGGCACTGAGTACCGTATTAGAGGATAAGGAAGCGCGGTCTTTCGGGTTATTGACGAAGTATTCAAATTGATACCCGTCGGCATCGGAAGGGATTGCTTTAACCAATCCTTCAAACCCAAATATCCAAATCGTAGATTCGGCATCTTTCCAAAAGAAATGAGAAAATTCAGAGCGCTGTTGCTGGGGTGTTTTGAAGGCAAATAAACGGGTTTGCCCTGTGGCTGGATCGAGCATGTGCAAACCTTCACTACTGACACTGAGTATCTTGTTTTTTGCGTCCAGGCACAATCCACGCCCTTTCAAGGGAAATGCTTGAAGCGTTCTGGTACGGGCATCCCTGCGGTACAGTAACGAGTCGAAAGCGTACGACCAGCAATTGCCATCCCTGTCATAAAGTACGGTTAAGGGTGGTGTATATCCATGATGAAGCGATGATAGGGACTGATCGGGGGTGTTTTGGTCAAAATAGATGGAATGGTATAGTGTACCAAGTTCGGCTGAAGTGAGGAGTTTTCCCTCCGGGGTTTCGAATATCTTGCGTTGGGAGATATTGGGAAGATAACTTCGGAAAGTGGGATTTTGAGGGTTGATCTTGACCATGCCAAAGCCATCGGTGCCTATCCAAATCATGCCGCTCTTATCTAAGAATAATTTATTAATACGGCCTTGTTTATACTGCGGAAAAAAGGTTTCAAAAGGCCATTGAATATCAGCAGGCTCTTTATTCAGGTACCTTTGTGGCTGGTACCTTTTTAAGGTATTATCCTGAATGATCCACAGTGCCCCGTCAAAGGGCCACCACGCAAAATAAGCTCCTGGCATAATTTGCCCTTGTTGCATCCCCGCCTGCTCGTCCCAGATAATGATTTGCGAGCCATTTCTATTAGCAGGATTTTTATTAAAGACATCCATCCAGATTTTGCCCTCTGTATCCTGCATTAAGCGGTTTATTGATAATGTAGTATATCCCATCAAATCCATCTTTTCGCTACCCTGATTCAGCCGCCACAAACCATGACTCGTCGCAACCAGGGGTTTATAATTTTTAGTAAAAAGAAGGGAGACAGCCCGTATGGGGTTGCCAGACTCGTCTTTGATCGCAGGTAAAAAAAACGTTTTACAAGGCGGTTCAATATTGGCATTCCCTTGCTGAAACGCCTTTTCCAACATATCTTTTTGAATACTGAATTTCAGGAGTCGGTTATCGTCCTGCAGACACCAAATCGTACCGTCGGTACGATCTTCAAATAAAGGCGAGATAACAGGTTTCCCTTCTTTCATTAAATGGAAAAAGCGCCCACTTTGCGGATCAAGCACGTCTGTACCAGTCAGGAAATGAATCCATATCCAGCCGCGACTGTCTTCGTATAGGCCATTGGCGTACCCTTCGACAATTGAAAATGGATCAAATGGATCAGGCGAGAACACCTTGAAGCGAGAGCCATCGTAGCGGTTCAGCCCATCTTTGGTGCAAACCCAGATAAAACCGTCCCGGCTTTGCATGATATCGAACACCAAGCCCTGTGAGAGCCCGTCTGCGGTGGTGAGGTGTTGATAATTCAACTTAACCTGACTGTGCAATGGAGCATTGCATAGCAGGAGGAACAGGGCAATTAACTTGATATTATTCAAACCGGTTGAAGGTTAGATTTCCCGCAAATATATCCCAAGCTATCCTGTTTTCAGAAAAATCATTAGGTTTGGCGCAATTTAAACAACACTCCCACGCTATGATGCAAAATGCTCCCACCACCATAGACGCATACATCGCGGAATACCCGAAAGACATCCAGGAAAAACTGGAGCAGATGCGGACCACCATCCAGCAGGCGGCGCCGGAGGCCATAGAGGCTATGAAATATGCGATACCCACTTTCGTGCTGCACGGCAACCTGGTTCATTTCGCCGCTTTTACGCACCATATCGGTTTTTATGCCACGCCCACCGCGAATGAGGCATTCGCAAAAGACCTTGCGCCGTATAAAATGGGTAAAGGATCTATCCAGTTTCCAATAGACGAGCCCTTGCCGCTTGAACTGGTCAAAAAAATCGTTTTGTACAGGGTCAGGCAGAACACGGAAAAGGCGGCGTTGAAGCAAAAGAAATAAACATGAATCATCTCGAATTTATGCCTGGAAATGACCTCGGAGAGGTCAAATGTTTGTAGAAATCACATCGTATAGGTGTTTGCCGACCTCGGAGAGGTCGAACATGTTCACAAAGATTCCAAAATGACAGCGAACGTTCGACCTCTCCGAGGTCGTTTCATTCGTGAAATCAATTGATCTACAAACATTTGACTTCTCCGAAGTCATTTTTGCCAATCTTCAAAATTAGGGATGTCTCATGTAGAAATAAACTTCAAGATGGCCACCCTTATCGAGTGAATGTGCCTCTCACTTCTCACCCTCTCACTTCTCACTTCTCTCTCTATTCTTCTTCCTCTTCAATCAACCGCACTTTCAACTGCGTCAGGATATTCTGTTTCCGCGCCACCACCGTCACTTCGTACTTTTCAAAAATAAAAGTTTCGTTGCCTGGCGGGATACGACCCAAACGATTGAGTACCAATCCGTTAAAAGTATTGTACTGGCGGTTTTCCGGGAAAGGAACTGGAAGAAAATTGTTCACATCGTGCAGCGGCGCGATACCTGAAATAAGGAAAGAACCGTCTTCGCTTTTGGTGACGGGCGCTGTTTCATCGTCGTGCTCGTCCTGTATTTCGCCGACGAGTTCTTCCAGGATATCTTCCATGGAAATCATGCCTTCCGTGCCGCCGTATTCGTCGATGACCAGACCGATGTGAATATGTTTGGTTTGGAAATCCTTGAGCACACGGTTGAGTTTAGCGGAGTTGTACACGTATTGCACCGGGCGCAGGAGGTCCTTGAGTTGCCAGTCGGAGTGCTCGATATTGGCCTGAAAAATATCCTTGGCGAACACGAATCCGAGCACATTGTCGATGTCGTCTTCGTACACCGGAATACGCGAGTAGCCATTTTCGATCACTTCCTTCAGGATTTCCGCTTTCGGGGTTTCGACATCCAGTGCAAAAATATTTTTGCGCGGCACCATCACCTGTTGGGCGGTCAGTTCCGAAAAGTCGAACGCATTCTGGATGATCTGGTAGTTGTCTTCCTTGATGGCGCCGCTTTTCTGGCTTTGTTTTACGAGCAGGCGCAATTCATCGGAGCTGTGCGCTTCCTGTTCGTCGGCGGGTTCGATACCGACCAGGCGCAAAATGAAGTTGGACAAGCCGTTGAGAATCCAGATAAACGGGCGGAAAAGCAGAAAAAACACCCGCATCGGCACCGATACGGCCAGGGTCGTCTCTTCCGGTTTGCGAATGGCGATGGATTTGGGCGCCAGTTCGCCGAAAACAATGTGCAGCACGGTGATCAGGGCAAACGCCACCGGCAGGGCAATTTTATGCGCCAGTTCGTCCGAAACCTCCCAGCCCAGGCCGTGGAAAGAAGCGATGAGTATTTTTGACACGACCGGTTCGCCGATCCAGCCCAGTCCGAGGCTCGCCAGGGTGATGCCCAGTTGAGTGGCAGAGAGGTATGCATCCAGGTGATTCAGGATGCCTTTTGCGATGCCTGCCAGTTTGTTGCCTTTCTGCGCCCGCAGCTCAATTTGCGAATACCGCACTTTAACAATGGCAAATTCAGCCGCGACAAAAAAACCATTTAATGCAACCAGGAAAAAAGTAAGTAGTATTTCAGAAATCATAAATCAGTTTCAAACACGAAATTTTCTGCAAAAAACGGAAAAAAATCGGTGGGAACGCAGTTTTCGCGCACTTTTCCGAAGTTCCTGCTCTGTGCGGAGGCAGCAATTGCCTGGGGAAACAATCTTTTTGCTAAATTTTTGTCAACTTTGCCTTGCCTTTATTGGTTTTTACAAGCCTTGTTTTGCATAAATTCTGAAATTCATTTTCTCATCATTTTTACGACGCTCTCACATGAATCGCAGCAAAATTGCCGGCATCGGCTACTACGTCCCCGAACGTGTTGTCACAAACAATGACCTGATCAAAGTTATGGATACCACCGACGAGTGGATTCAGGAGCGAACGGGCATCCGCGAGCGCCGGTACGGGGTAAAGCACGAAGAAACCACGACTACTATGGCGGCTGCGGCTGCGCGCATCGCCTGCGAACGCGCCGGAATCCAGCCGGAAGAGATCGACTTTATCGTTTTTGCCACCCTGAGCCCCGACTATTATTTCCCGGGCTGCGGCGTATTGCTGCAACGCGAACTGGGCATCACCAAACAGGAGGTGGGCGCGGTCGATATCCGCAACCAGTGCAGCGGGTTTGTCTACGCACTCAGTATTGCCGACCAGTTTGTAAAAACGGGCACCTATAAAAATGTGCTGGTTGTCGGCTCCGAAATGCACTCCATGGGGCTCGATTTCAGCACCCGCGGCCGGAATGTGACGGTGATATTCGGCGATGGCGCCGGCGCCGTTATCCTGCAACCCAGCGATGACCCGAATCGCGGTATCCTGACCACCAAACTGCATTCCAACGGCACCTACGCCGAAAAACTGTCCTTTATCAACCCCGGCGCACACGGCGGATACCACAAAAAACACATGGAGGAAGAGGTCGACTACGGTTACCCGTCCCCGGATACCTACGGCGAAATTTTTATCACCCCGAAAATGATCGCCGACGGCAATTACTACCCGAATATGGAAGGCCAGTTTGTGTTTAAAATGGCCGTCAGCAAATTCCCGGAAGTTATTCATGAAGCGCTGAACGAACTGGGGCTCCAGGCCTCCGATATCGACATGCTCATTCCACACCAGGCCAACCTGCGCATCAGCCAGTTTGTACAAAAAACACTGCGGCTGCGCGACGACCAGGTATGGAACAACATCCAGAAATACGGTAATACCACGGCTGCCTCCGTTCCGATCGCACTTTGTGAAGCCTGGGAAGCCGGGAAAATCAAGGAGGGCGACCTGGTGTGCCTGGCGGCTTTTGGTAGCGGGTTTACGTGGGCAAGCGCCTTGATTAGATGGTGAGAGATGAGAGGGTGAGAGGGTGAGAGGGTGAGAGCCGACTTGGATTACACCTGATTACCCCGGGCATTCATAATTAGGAATGTCAAGAGACTCGAGGTTGAATCAAAGTCGGCTCTCACCCTCTCACTTCTCTTACCCTCTCACTTCTCGCCTCTCACTTCTCACTTCTCACCTCTCACTTCTGGTTGATTATGCTCGCCAAACGCACACTCACCGTTTTGTGAGCAAATGAAAAAAGACCTTGTTTACCTTTGGCCCCGTTAAAAAGAGTGAAAGCGTCTCAGATGAAGGTAATATGTTGACGCAGCGTTTTTTATAACACTCCCGTTTCGCCAACACACAATCTCCAGGCGAAGCACCCTCTCACTTCTCACCTCTCACTTCTCACTTCTTTTATTATGACGACAGCCCAATTTTTCAGGCGACTACCACTCTTTCTGGTCGCTTTGTTTATCAGCAATGTAGTATCCGCACAAAACAAACTAAAACTGCCGGAAGGCGTACAATACGTCACGACTGTAGAAGGCATTACGGAATACCGGCTTGCCAACGGCCTTCAGGTTTTGTTGTTTCCCGATATGTCGAAACCCATTATAACGGTCAATATCACGTATAAAGTGGGTTCCCGGCACGAAGATTACGGCGAAACAGGCATGGCGCACCTGCTGGAGCACCTCGTTTTTAAAGGAACGCCCAAGCATACCAACATCCCGCAGGAGCTCACCGAACACGGCGCCCGGCCCAACGGCACTACGTCCTTCGACCGCACCAACTATTTTGAAACCTTTGACGCTACCGACGTCAACCTGCGCTGGGCACTCGATTTGGAAAGCGACCGGATGGTCAATTCCTTTATTGCCCGCAAAGACCTGGAAAGTGAATTCAGCGTGGTGCGCAACGAATACGAATCGGGCGAAAACAACCCCGGCGGTGTATTGTACAAGCGCATGATGGCATCCGCTTTTAATTTCCACAACTACGGCCACTCGACCATCGGCGAAAAATCGGACATTGAAAAAGCGCCCATCGAACGTTTACAGGCTTTTTACCACAAATATTACCAGCCCGACAATGCACTGCTGCTGATTGCCGGTAAAATAGACGAGCAAAAAACGCTGGATATGGTACATGAGTACTTCTCGCCCATTCCGCGCCCCGAACGCAAACTTGTAGCAACCTATACGGAAGAGCCGACACAGGATGGCGAACGTTCCATAACCCTGCGCCGCACCGGCGACGTACAGGTCTTTTCAGCCATGTACCGCAGCTGCCCGGGCTCGCACCCGGACTATCCTGCACTTTCCGTACTGAGCAACTTACTGACTGACGAGCCTACCGGCCGTTTATATAAAGCCCTGGTAGAGAGCAAGAAAGCAGTAGGTGTCTATGGCGGTGCTTCCGGTTTTGCAGAAGCCGGCATCACCCGTTTTGTGACGGAAGTGCGCGCCGACGGCAACCTCGACTCGGCCAGGCAGATCATGCTCGCCGTGTTGGAAGACCTGAAAATAAACGGACCTACCCAGGAAGAAGTAGACAAAGCCAAAACGCGCCTGCTGAAAAACCAGGAAATGTTTTTTAAAGAAAGCAGCCGCGTAGGCCTTAGCCTCAGCAACTTTGTCGGCACGGGCGACTGGCGGTTGGCATTCCTGTACCGCGACCGCCTGGAAACCATTACCCGCGAGGATATTATGCTGGTGGTAGCCAAATATTTCAAATCAGCCAACCGCACCCTCGGCACTTTTATTCCGGATAAAAACCCGGACCGCTCGGATATTCCCGCCGCACCAGATCTCAATGCGCTGTTGAAAGACTATAAAGGCAAAGCGCCGATGGCGCAAGGCGAAGATTTTGACCCCTCGCCCGAAAACCTGGAAAAACGCACCACCCGCAAAACATTGCCCAATGGCATGAAATACGCGATGCTGCCCAAGGAAACCCGCGGCGACGTGGTAACCATGCGCATTTCCCTCAATTTCGGTACCCTGGAAACAGCAAAAGGCAAATCGACGATCGGCGACTTCACGGCTTCCATGCTCGATAAAGGCACGGCAACTAAAAACCGCGAAGAACTCAAGGAGGCATTCGACAAACTGAAAGCGCGCGCCAACTTTTTCGGCGGACCAATGGGAACAGATATAACCATCGAAACAGACCGCGAACACCTGCCCGCAGTTATCCGCCTCGTTGGAGAAGTGCTGCGCAAACCGGCCTTCCCGCAGAATGAATTTGACAAAATGAAACAGGAACAACTGGCAGGTATCGAGGAAACCAAAACGGACCCTACTGCTTTGGCTTATAATACGTTCGGCCGTATTTCCAGACCAAACTATTCGAAAGACGATCCGCGGTATACGGAGACGTTTGAAGAACAACTGGAATCCGTCAAGGCTGTCACGCTGGACCAGGTGAAAAGTTTTTACAAGGATTTTTACGGCGCCTCGGATGCTACCGCTGCTGTTGTCGGCGATTTTGACGCGAAAGAAACCGAAGCTGCGCTCAAAGAAGTATTTGGCGACTGGAAAAGTCCGGTGCGTTACAAACGCTATAGTATGGATTATCAGCCCGTTGCACCCAGATCAGAAGAAATCAATACGCCCGACAAAGCCAATGCGGCTTATGTAGCGGGTTACGGTTTTGCCATGCGCTCCGACGACCCGGAATACCCCGCCGTTGAACTGGGCGGATACATGCTGGGCGGCGGATTTCTGAATTCCCGGCTGGCTACCCGCATTCGCCAGAAAGAGGGTTTGAGTTACACAGTCCGGGGTAGTTTTTCTGCCAGCGATGAGGATCAAAATGCTGCATTTTCTTCCTTTATGATTTACAACCCGGAAAACCTCAGTAAACTGGAAGCGGCGTACAAGGAAGAGATCGAACGCGCATCCAAAGATGGTTTTACCACAACCGAACTGGAAGCCGCCAAATCGGGCTGGCTGAGTTCACAAAAAGTAAACCGCTCGGGCGACAGTTACCTGGCCGGTACGTTGAATTATTACCTGGAACTGGGCCGCGATTTTTCCTGGAATGCCAATAAGGAAAAGGCCGTGGCAGCGCTTACCACGGATAAAGTGAATGCCGCCATCAAAAAACACCTCGATTATTCGAAAATGATTGTGGTGAAGGCTGGGGAATTTAAGAAACCGGTGAAACCGTAGTGTAGTGTTTCGGGTGTGGTGTTTGGTGTTTGGGGCGGTAACGCTTTGTCCAAGTTAATAACCTGGGCCAGGCGTTACCGTCCTAAACACCAAACACTACACACTAAATACACACTAAAAATAATGTGGTAAAAATACATCCAAGGCAATGAACAGAATCCTGGAATCGCCACTCTTTCAACATTCGAAACCCTGGTGGTTGCCCATTATGAACCTGGGCATTACCCTGTACGGCATTTTGTTTTTGCAATGGGATTTGAAACCCATCGTGTTCCTGTTTTGGTGGGAAGTGATATTAATCGTAGCGAGCGCATTGCTGCGCATGTTGTTCGCCCTGGAAAACCGGCCCTTTCTGGACCAGATCGGTTTGAAAATCGGGCTGCTTATCGGCGGCGCCGTGATGGGTGGCACATTCATTATGTTCGCGGTGGTATTTACAATTAATGCGTTTCAGGACGGCGGTGATTATACCAGTCTGGCCAACATTGCAATACAAACCCGGATCATGACCGCCGGGTATATTTTAGGGCTGGCTATCCATTATTTTGGCAACGGCAATTATAAAACAGCCAGCCCTATGGGTGAGTTGGCGAGGCCCTTTGTGCACATGCTGGTGTTGCTCGCTTTTTTGCAGGCGCTCACTATGCACCTGATTCCCAAGTACCCGCAACTCAACCAGGCCATGTGGGTGGCCATCGCTTTGGTGGTCCTGAAATTTATGGTGGATATGCTTTTTGCGCGGATCGGAAAATCTACCCTTTCTCCTTCAGCCGAACAATCCGTTCTTTAGACGCTTTTGTAAGGGCCTGTTTCGTTTGTTCATCATAACCGCAGGCTGGTAATTTTGCCAGACATTGTTCGCTGGCAGCGATAGCCAGTTCCCGTTTTCCCGCAGATTCATACATTTCTGAAAGGCTGTCCCAGGCATTGGCCGAAGCAGGGTACAATTCGGTGTTCCATTGGAACAGTTCGATGGCTTCCTTTATTTTTTTGATGCTCTGCAATTGATAACCCACACCGTTGATTTGATCTTCGGTGAAAAGCCGCCAATCCGGGTACATTTTTATCGTTTCCGTATAGGTTTGTTTAGCCCATGCAATGTCTCCATCGGCGAGGTGATCACGGAAAGTGCGACTGTCGGGCGGCACTGTTTTACCCATTTTTGAGTAAACCATTCCCAATACGTCGTACAGTGCAGGCGTAGGCGCAGTGGATTGTATCAGCCAGCGCAAAATAGCCTCGCTTTCCGTGGGTTTGGTATCCATCAATTCCATAGCCAGGTTGATCATTTCACCGGGATAGTACAAAGGTTGGAGACTACCCGGTACGGGTTGGATACTTTTTGTAGCCGCTTCGATACCTTGCTCGCGGGCAGTTTTCACAAAAGGGGTTTCATTCACTTTGCCATCCCGAGGCTGCCATTTGTCGTATTCCATGTAGCGGGCCGTCGCCTTGGCAGCGGTTTCTCCTTTAATCCTTGAAACTACGTGCAAGGCGCCATCTATGCCTGCTGAAACGCCGGCAGTGGTCACGACATGACCGTTATCGACAAAACGCGTGTTGGAAAGTACGGTGGCCGAGGGATTCATCTCTTTCAGGCCGGGAATAAACCCGTACCAGGTGGTCACCTCTTTGCCGTCGAGCAAACCGGCTTTGGAGAGCAGTGCCGCACCGGTACAAACCGACATCATGAACTGGGTGGTTTTTGAACGTTCCCTGATCCAGTCGATCATCTTCTGTTCGCCGATCACCGAACCCGTACCGCCGCCGGGGAAAACGAGGATATCCGTAGGCGGGCAATCATCTATGGCGTATTGCGGCGTAACAGTGATAAATCCCTGGCTCAAAAGCGGCTCTTTTTTGTAAGCCACTATAAAAGCCTTGAAACCTTCCGTGGAACCGAACACTTCCGAAGGGCCGCTGAAATCCAGTATTTCAACGCCGGGGTAAACAACAATGCCCACGGAAAGCGGTTTGTCGCTGACCTGAGCATACAGTATACGAACATTCGTAACAAGCAAAAGCAAGAGGGTGATTTTCAGAAATTGTTTCATAGCAATCCTTTTTATTAAAGTTGAGCGGTTGAGCATGTTGAAAGTTGAGAAGGCATTGGTAATCAATAAAGGCATACCACTTCTCGTTCAACACGACGTTGGGTTGGTTATTAAATTTTTTTTCAAAGTTAGGACCTGCAACCAAGCCGTTATGAAAATGTCTTCTTTTGACCAGAGTGTGTCCGGATAAATCGGTTGCCTGCTTCGCCTTTTCCTCTTTTATACATGGAAACCACAAAAATTGTCTTCTTACTGCTGCCCAAAATGCACCTCCAGGACCTTGCCGGCGCGGCCCAGGTGTTTTACGAAGCCTCGGAACTGGGCAACCGGAATTTTAAAATCCATTTTGCAGCAGCCGATAAAAACGTGACCTGCGCGCAGGGTCTTGCGTTTTCGACACTTACCAATGTGCAGGACCTGTCGCTGAAAAAAGGAGATATGGTTTGTGTGCCGGGTTTCGATTTTGCCAGTTTTCAGGCCGGCGAACTGGATGCTGTGATCGAGCGCTCCAAAAACTGGTTGTGGGAACAGCGGGAAAAAGGTGTTTATATCGCATCCATCTGTTCAGGCGCGCTCGCGCTTGGTCGAATGGGTTTGCTCGACCACGTGGACTGCACCAGCCACTGGAAATGCCTCTCATACATGAAAGCACATTTCCCCAAGGCCCATGTGCTCGAAAACAGGCTGTATGTGTTTGATAAAGGCATTTTTACCAGCGCGGGCATGACCTCGGGCATCGACATGGCGCTGGCGCTGGTGGAGCGCTGGCGCAACCCCTTGCTGGCAGCGAAGGTGGCGCAGGAAATGGTCATCAATGTGCGGCGCAACGAAACTGCCGGACAACAAAATATTTTCCTGGATTTTAAAAACCACTTCAACGCGGATGTGTACAAAGCACAGGAAATACTGGCCAACCGCCTCGACGCCAGTTTTACCATCACCGACCTGGCCCGGATAATGAACAGGAGCAGTCGCCACCTGTCGCGCTTGTTCAAAGACCACACCGGAGAAACCGTGCAGGCTTACCGCGAAAAATTACGCATCGAACACGGCGAACGCCTGCTGCTGCACACGGAAATGTCGGTAAAAGAAATTGCCATTGAATGCGGGTTTGGGAACCCCAGGCAGTTTTCGAGGTTCTGGGGAAGGGTGAAAGGCTGTGCGCCGGGGGAGTTTCGGCGGGGTGGGAAGAGTGAACAGTAAACGTCACAAAAAGTAATCTTTCAGTACACAGATGTAATGTTTTTCAGATACTTATGGGGGCTAATTTTTAAATATAAATGCCAAGAGTGGGTGTCATTCAGAGCCGTAGGCGAAGAATCTGATATAATAAATATTGGCCTTCGGCCTCAGATTCTTCGCCTACGGCTCTGAATGACACCCACTCTTGGCTTCTTGAGTTAAATTGGTTAGTGCTATTATTAATCGAACAGTTTCTCCGACCTGTGTTGATTCGATAAACATGCTTCTTTATAATCAAGTACCTGGTTGTTCAATTCTCTTTGTAAAAATTCCTTTATTTTTCGATAATCGAATGTAGCCGGAATATCCAAGGCAATAATGGAATCCTTAAAACCTTCCCAGGAACAATTCAGGCTTTCAATTTCCTCGATTATTCTGTTTTTCTCCTTTCTATTGAGCATTACAATTTGGATTGTTGAGTGACCCGAAGGGGAAATCAACTCCTCAAAATGCAAAACACCCTCCTCCTTTTCCACACTGATGATATCATTCAGCGCAATATTCGGAGCAAAAAAAGGGATGTTATCTACTTTGTAGTGCATTCCAATTGGTTCTGCCCAAATTGATTCTACGGCAACATTGCCGCTGACATCCCGATATGTCAGAACAACTTTTTTCATTCTACCTTTTTTACCTCCGAGCGACCCGAAACCCCATTCTCATTCACCGCCTCGATAGAATAATAATACGTTTTCTGATTGTCCATGCCCTTGTAGTAGTATTCATTGGCATCGTGCACCATGATGCAGTTGTGCAGTTTGTCAGGCTCGGTGCCGAAGTAGATATTATAGGCATAGGCATTGTCCACAGGTCCCCATTTGAGCCAGGCGGAACGTTTGTCTTTTTCAGTGCGCAACACGATGAGCGAGCGGACGCTGTCGGGCTTTGTGCCTTCCCCGTTGCCGAAGACCCGCAGCCCTGAAATGGCGAATTTGCCCGCAGCCATGTGTACGTTTTCCAGTTTGATAAAACGTGTACGTACAGGTTGGGCCAGTTCGACGTAATCGTGCGGCACATCCGTCGTGTTTTTACTTTTATCCACGAGCAATTCCCATTTGCGGCCGTCGGCGGAGTGAAAAATCCGGTACTGGTGGTAAATATCGGTTTGTTTGCCCAGCAGACCGGCGTCCTGGTCGGCGTAGTTGATCTGAATGGCCCGAACGGTGGACAGCGCCCCGAGGTCGCTTTGCAGCCATTCGCCGGCATTGGAGCCGGCAGCCGACCAGTACGTTTTCATGCTTTCATCCACGGCATTGTTGGCATTGTAAGCCCCGAAAGTGGAGGACACCTGCACCGGTTTTTTGTAATTCAGCAGCATCCAGCCGGTGAAACGGCTTTTCAGGTGGTCGGCGGGGCCGTTGGGCAGGTAGTGTGGGTAATCGCCGAATACGGTGTTGCAATACATCAGATCTCCGTCAAATCCGGCAGGCCAGATGCCGAGCCGGCGTTCGAAGTTGTTTTTGACGGAAAGGATGACGGTCGACACGTGCCACCAGTTGTTCCATTTGTCCTGAAAAGTAGCGCCGTGCCCGGCTCCGCGCGCAAAACCGCCGGGTTTAAAAGAAAAAGGGTCCGACTGCGGCGTAAAAGGCCCCAGCGGACTATCGCCCACCACCACGCCGTCGGCATAGCCGCTGAATTCGGTACCCGGCGCGCCGTATTGCAGGTAGTATTTATTGTTGTGCCGGGTCATCCAGGCGCCTTCGATGAAGGGGTCGAGAAACGTATTGTCCATGTATTCGCCGAAACGCTGCCAGCCGTAGCGGTCCGGTTCGAGCAGGTACATTTCCTTGCGGTAACCCATGGGTTGCAGGGTTTTGCGGTTCAGTTCGACGCCGTACATCGGGTAGCGGTTGCTGCTGCCGTTGTACATGTAGAGCCGCCCGTCGTTGTCGGTAAAAAACGCCGGGTCCCAGCCGCCGATGTCGAAAGCGGCTACGGCCTCGGACCACTCATTGGCTTTAGGGTTGGTGCTCATCCAGATCGGGAAATCGCGACCGTAGGTGGAGCCGAACAGCAGCATCGTGTCGCCGATGATACCGACGGCGGGCGCGCAGAGGTCGTCGTACACCTTGTGGTAGGATTTCAGGAAACTCCGCGACACAAAGTGCCAGTTCAGCAGGTCGCTGCTCCACCAGTATCCCCATTGATTGGTGGAAAAAAGGTAATAGTCGCCTTTGTAGGTCACGATGACGGGGTCGGCCGTAGCGCGGTGGCGGCCCCATTCGCTGAAATTGGGAATGGGGGTGAAGCCGTAGTCGAGGTTGACGGGGTTGCAATATGTTTGTTGTGCGGCGCCGGAGGAAACTGCGGAAAGGAAAAGCAGAAGGAATAGGATTCTGTTCATCATGGTATTTATTGCTTTAACCACATATTTATTTTTTAAACACATAGGCACATAGAACACATAGCGTAGAGTACTCTAAGAACTATGTTTTCTATGTGCCTATGTGTTTAATAATTATCGCCGGTCGAACAACACCCCATCCAAACTCCACTTCCCGCCGCCGCCGAACAGGAACAGCACGCCGAACATTACGAACATAAAAGGATGCTGATCTTCGTACCAGATTTTTCCGTGTCCCATACCGAAT
>JADLCC010000311.1 GCA_020847425.1 Saprospiraceae bacterium | reverse complement strand
CGGCGGATATCGGTTTCAAAAGAAAATTGGGGGATGCTGTCTTTGAGGTTGACTGTCCCATCAAATGTAAAGTCAATATTGGGGTCTTTTACACCCAGTTTGCCATCAAAAATAAATTCCCGGAAGGTACCGTTCATGACCACATTCCGGTAACTGTAGCCTTTAAATGAAAAAGTGTCCACAGTACCTTCCAACCTGGCTTTTATAGTAGGCAGTGTCAATCCGCTCGAGCCATCGGCAATCCTGATATTAAACGTGGTTCTACCAAAATCAGGGTTGTTTGTCCAGGTAGCCAGGTCAAAATCGCGCATATTTAAATAACCTGAATAAGTGGCCCTTTCCCGACCGTTTTTCATATCCAGGTTCAAATCGACGTCTCCGACACCGATATCAGTCAGGATTTTGCCGTGCAGGATATGGCTGAATCCGAAGAAAATCTGATAATCGCCGGAAAATCCAATATTGCCGAGTGTATAAAAAGCGGCGGGAGGACTGAACCCAGGGATAATTTTACCAATTGTGCGCAGATCGGACTGAAGGCGGTCGAAACGAAACTCTATGATACTTTCATCGATATCTCCCGTAAGCCCATCACCCCTGAAATCTCCTTCCATATAGGTTTTGTCGCCCAACTGGACAACGAGGTCATCACCTTTCAGTTTTTTGCCCACCTTACCGTATATCTGGCCGCTGAACTCTGCAATTTCGTTCATATTGGTGGCAAAAAAGCGGTTTCGGGCCAGGGGCCCGCTAAAACTGATCAGATCGCCCAAACGAATTTTAGAACCTTTGGCAAGCCGGATATCGAGGTCGACACTACTATTGAATTTTCGGTAATCACGGTAAGTGTTGTAGTGCAGCATTATGGTGTCACCAAGTGAACTTCCCGGGGTTTCCATATGTACCTGGTACAATGCAGTAAGGGTGTCATTCACCACTACCCTACCCGCCTGGCCGTGGGTGATCTCAAAACCGCATTGTTCGCGTGCGGCAAAATGTTTCAGTACGCCATCAAAAACCAGCCGGCTGTCGAAATGGATGCTATCTGCTTGAAAAGCAATGTTTTGAACATTAAGATGGTTGTAATCCATCACTTCCGGCGCCGTTTCTTTGGCTGGGGAGATATGAAAGCGATCCATTTCAAACCGTCCCTCCGTCAGTGAAAACTGCCCGATAGAAAATCGCAACGGTGCGGCAGCAGAATCTTTGGGTACACTTTTTTTCTCTGTTGTTACAGGTCGTTCAGGCAGCGGCTGGGAAGGATAATCTTCAAAATCAAATGCCAGGCCTTTTAGGTTAACCGATTGAATATCAATGAGTTTTGCTACCAGATCTATTTTGTTCACCCGGATGCTTGCCTGTGGAACATTGTAGGACATCAAGCGCCCTTTTACCTTGTCGTCTTGCGAAAACAGTACATTTTCGAGGAAAATATTTTTCGCTTTGATTTTTACGGCAAATGGTTTGGAGGGTTTATTGGGATCTTTTGGACTGGAAAAATAATCCAGCAGAAACTGGAGGTTGGAATCGTATGATCCTGCTGCTCTACGAATTTTTATCTGGGCATTCTTCAGACTTATTTCGTTGAATTCCAGTTTATTGGAAAAAATGGAAAAGAAATTGGGATCCAGGCCGGCACTTAGCCGGCCGGCATAAATGAGGGTATCCCCATTCAAATCCTGCACATAAAATCCTTCTAAAACAAGATTGTCGAAAAAGGCTATATCAATGTGTTGCACCTGCACCGTTGTCTTCAGTTCGTCAGAAAGGTACCCCGTCACTTTTTGGATGAGCCAGTTCTGAACAGCAGGCATTTGAAGAACAAAGTACAATACAATCAGCAACAGGACAAGCCCGAATACGGTATTCTCTATACGGCGCCAGATATTACGCAGCAAAGCAAGCCACTTGCTGGTAACAGGCGCGGCATCGGGAGTAGTATTTTGCTTGGGTTGTTCCGACATTGGTGTTTAAGCGCAACAGCACTTGGAATATTTTGAGGATTCGAATACTTTATACTCGAATCCTCAAAAAACTGTGAGATTTTGTGAATTAGTGCGTGGCTTCTATAGCAAACCTAACGCCAAAAAACCATACACTAAACACCAATTTGGTCGTTTTGGATGCCTTAACGACGGACTTTAAATGAATATTAATTAATTCAGTCGGAAACTGGAAACGCCCAGCAGGCCTTTATCGCAGTAAATAGCCGCTACATAGTTGCCTGCCTTAAGCCGTTCGTCAAATTTGTAATTGAACGATTGGCGCTGTGTGTTTTCCAGCACAACTTCTTTTACCTGTTGTGCAACAATCTCGACGGGCCCGGATGGAGCAAAAACGGTTGTTTTTACCGGACTTTGTGATATGACTGGCGTGCCTTTGTCATCCGTTATGGCCAGGTATAGTTTTTGTTGCCCCTGATAGACCTGGGGTACATCGGCGAGGTCGAAACTCACGAAAATCTCCCTGGCCTTCCGGGCGCGGGTGGTGAGTTTGTCGTTGCGACGCTCTAGTTCTACCCTGAAGGAGGTGGCTTTAAACACAGCCGACTGTGTTTTGCGGATTTGTTCTTCCAATTGTTTGGCCAGGTCCTGTACCTGTCCGCTGAGTTCCGTGTTGGCTCCTTTCAGTTGGGCATTTTCTCCGGTAAGCCGCGAGTTTTCCTTTTTCAGGTCTTCATTTTCCGTGCGCAAGGCCGTAACAATGGTCTCGTATTCGATTTTTGTTTTTTCCAGACTGGCAACTTGTTCCCGCAATGCCTGTATATCTTTTGCGGAAGTTGCCCTGATCTGACTGATCTGCGCTTCTTTTTGTGCAATCAGGGCAGCAGTGCTGGTGATGCGTCCCTGCAGGTTTTCATTTTCGGTACGCAAGGTGGAATAAGCGGTCGACAAACTGTCCAACTCGTTTTCTATATCGATTTTAGT
The DNA here is from genome assembly GCA_020847425.1 of Saprospiraceae bacterium. Classification (GTDB taxonomy): domain Bacteria; phylum Bacteroidota; class Bacteroidia; order Chitinophagales; family Saprospiraceae; genus M3007. Next base: position 16,497 of record JADLCC010000311.1, on the reverse strand, counting down.
TGTTTCTAGTTGTTGCCGCTCCACTTCTATTTTCTGGTTTTCAAGCAGGAAATTCTTTGATTTTTGCCAAAAAAAGAACCCTAAGCCGGCAGATAACAGCAGCAATACTGTTACCAAAATGCCGTAAATCCGAGAATTTTGATTATCACTCATAGTAAAGTTTTGAATTGATTTAGATGTTTCTCAAAAAAGTGCCCATAGTTAAGGCTTTAACCGCAAATAGTAGATAAAAAATTAATGAAGCGGTATAAAAATGGACTGATTATCCGGTTTTGGTAGTTCAAGTACTTGGTTTTGGGGTGCTCAGGGTATGCGGGTGCTTTGCCAATTGACGAGCTGCCATTGTTTTTTATGTTTCCTGTAAATGGCAGTATAAGTCAGTTTGAGTTCAAAGTTGGCCTTGTTTAACAGGCCTTTTACTTGCAAGACTCCATTGACAACTGCTGTTTTGCCATAACGCCTGACCTGCACATTTTCCCTATTCATTTTTTCGTATATCAGGTAGCCGGTAGCAATGGCTGCAATGTGCTCCTTTTTGGACTCCTTCATGCTATTGGAATGGATATAGATCAAATCATCTGCCAATAGTGTCTTCAAAGCCGTTGTGTCTTGCCGAGTCATGGCATCAAAACGACTTGACTCTGTTTGGAGGACTTTTTCATTTGTTCCGGTTTGAGCATTACCGATGAGAAAACAATGCAGGAGTAAAAGAATGATTCCGAATCGCATAGATATTATTATTATTATGAGTGAAATAGGAAATCGGTATCCTGCCGGGGGACCCCGCAAAATACCGATTTTGTATTACTATAATCAAGGCAAAGAAAGGCAAATCCTATGCCCGAAACACGAAAAACTAAACACCCACCTGCTTTTACCCGGCTGTTCCCAGCATTAATACAACTGTCGGAACAGGGTTTCCATCTTTCTTATCCTCAATTGACACCGCAAAACCTGCTGCGTTTTCGACACATGGGAATGCCTGGAAGCCACTCGTCGTATCCAGTTGTATCATACCCATACTAACGGGTACGCCATCGACCAAAGCCCAGAATTGGAGAAATTTGCCGGGTTGCGCAGGCAAAGCAGCCACATCGAGCAGTGCGGTACAATCAGTTGTTGTGGTATTGTGGAACACAAATGCCGGTGCATCTTTTTTGTTGTCCATTTTAAATGCCTTGGTCTCCGGATTTCGGATAAAATCAACAATTTCACGACAGCTGGCATTCCGGATATCCGATTCTGTTACTTGTTGCTGCAATTGAGCGACCTGTCTTTGCAGGTTTTCCTGATTGGTATCCGATTGATTTTTCTGGAACCACATGTAACCAACTACCGCAAGCAGTCCGACCGCAATCGCCTGGAAAACACGCAACATGGTGTTGTTGACCCCTGAAATTGCCGGCATACCATTACGGTCGATTTCCTGCATGATCCGTTCTTTCAGACCTTGCGGTGGAGGAACAGATTGGGCATTGGCATATTTTTCCAAAGCCTGTTCAATTGCCGCCAGTTCCATACGCGCCTCCTGATACTGGGAAAGCATCTCTTCCACCAGCACACGTTCTGCCGGAGTGCATTGCTCGAGGGCGTAGGATTCGAGCAGTCCCGATTGTATAAAGGATTGAATATCCATTGTTTATGTTTGTTCCGAAACATGCTGTTTCGGTGTGTATTTGAGAATGACAAAGATGTATTGCATCGAAATGAACGTTTTCATTTCAATGATGAACGGATGGCTTCAGCCAGTACCATGAATGCGACCAGGTTGGCTTCTCCGAATACCTTTCGGAGTTCGTTCATGGCATAGCGCAAACGAGTTTTAACTGTTCCGATGGGAATACCCGTTTCTTCGGCTACCTCTTCCTGTGTGTACCCCTTGAAGTAGATCAGATCTATCAATGATTTATATTTTTCATCAAGTGTTCCAACCACTTCCCGGATACCCAGATGATCGGGGTTGAGTGTTTCATTTCCCGGTTTATGTACGAGCGTTTCTATATTTTCAGTTTTTTTCTGGTTCCGGAAATGGGCGGTACGCGTCGCATCGATGGCGGTATTGCGCGCAATGTTGAGTAACCAGGTGAAAAGCCGGCCTTTGGCTGCATCGTAACTGGCGCTGTTTCGCCAGACCTTTAAAAAGGTATCCTGTAGTACTTGTTGCGCCAGTTCGGGCGACTGTACAATACGTAACACTACACCGTACAGGGCGCCGCTGTACATGTCGTACACCTGGCTAAGGGCAGTGCGATCCTGTTGCTGCAGGCGGGAAATCAATTCATTTTGCATGGGTTCTGTTCTGTGTAGCGTATTCTGCTATGCTGTTAGGTAAGGCAAAAGTGCGAATTTTTTAAGTTTTGATACTTTCCGGACTGGAAATATTGAGGCATCTGTTATACTTACGAAAAGAATTAACTTCCGGATATAAAGTTATCAGCGCTGCTTACTTCCTTTGCAACCTAAATTTTAATAATATGAAATCTTCGGTAATACTCCTGTCTCTGATTTTTACATCCCGATGCTTGTTTGCACAGTGCCCGGAAGTCACCTTGGGCATACTACAAGCGCTTGAAAAAGCAGAACCGTCCGAAAAACATGCCAAAATTATCGCTTATGGGTTTGATTTAACCGGCACAAGCGCTAATATCCAGCGTTACAACCGCTGCTGGTTGACCACTTCGATGGATGGAAAGGCCTACTATGAACAAATTCTCCTGCTGCGCACTGCCACCAACGACCTTACTTTCCTTACCTCCAAAGAGTCGGCCTTTCTCCAGTTGCAACAAGCCATTGAAGAGCGGCACAGCAATACCGGGACAATCGTAGTGGGCAAAATGTTTCAATATCAGTTCGTTGAACAGAAAATTGACGCTATACCCTATTATGGGTTGATCATTTCGCTTCGCACACAACATTGATCTAAAAGAAAAGGACAAAAACGTCCTATGTATTCAAAAGTCTTCAGGTAGCCCTACCTTTGCCGGCCAAAATTCAAACTTCTATCCATTTTTTAGTCAGTTCAAAATGAAGGTTTTTAAATTTGGCGGCGCGAGCCTCAAAGATGCAGCAGGTGTTCAAAACGTCGCTTCCATTTTACAGCGATACAGCCAGGAAAAAATAGTGATCGTGGTGTCTGCCATGGGCAAAACAACCAATGCCCTGGAAGAAGTCGTAGCCGCATACGTCAAACAAACCGGCCAGGCGCAGGAATTGTACGACGGTTTTAAAGAAAGGCATTATGCCATCGTCCGCGATCTTTTTGAGCCGGGTGATGAAATTTTCACCGTACTCAACGACACCTTCGTGGAGGGTGAATGGATGCTGGAGGAAAAACCGTCGGACAACTACGATTATATTTATGACCAGATCGTGTGTATGGGCGAACTGGTTTCCTCGAAAATCGTTGCCGCATACTTGAATAAAGTAAACCTGAAAACCACCTGGCTCGACGCTCGCGACGTGGTGGCTACCGATAATACTTACCGCGAAGGATGGGTAATTTGGGAAAAAACGCAGGCAAATGCACAAAAAATGGTGCTCCCTTTGTTCGAGCAGGGCAATTTTGTGATCACTCAGGGATTCATCGGCTCTACTTCAGAAAACTTCACAACAACGCTTGGCAGAGAGGGCTCGGACTATTCGGCATCCATTTTTTCGTTTTGCCTGAACGCGGAAAGCATGAGTATCTGGAAAGACGTTGCCGGCGTGCTGAATGCCGACCCGCGCCTTTTTGAAAATACGATCAAACTCGACCGCCTGTCGTACCGGGAGGCGATTGAAATGACCTACTACGGCGCTTCCGTCATACACCCCAAAACGATCAAGCCGTTGCAGAACAAAAACATACCGATGTATGTCAAGTCATTCCTGAACCCGGAAGCATCCGGCACGGAGATCAGCAGCGACCTGGAGGAGACCTACCCTCCTATTATTGTGGTGGAAAAAAATCAGGCGCTGCTGCATATCAGTACGCTCGACTATTCATTCGTGGCGGAGCACCACATGGCTCGCCTGTTTGGCAAAGCCGCCGATCTGCGCATTTTCGTCAATATGATGCAGAATACGGCTATCAGTTTTACCATTTGTGTCACCAATGTGCCCGACCGTGTCGAAAAATTCATCAAGGCAGTCTCCGATGAGTTTAAAGTAAAAACGGAAGAAGGACTCGAGTTGATTACCATCCGCCACTACAACCAGGAAACGATCGACAACCTGAAAAAGGGGAAAATGGTGCTGTTTGAAGAACGCATCCGGCAAACCATGCACATGGTGGTAAAAAATCTGCCGCCAATCGAACGCCGGGATGTAGACATTGCTGGATCAAAAGCATCATGAAAATCGAACTCTGGGCGATTGGCAAAACCAATGAAAAATACCTGGAAGCGGGTATTGAAATTTTTGAAAAACGCCTCAAAAATTACCTGCCGTTTGCGTTTCAAATTTTACCCGACGTCAAACAAAAAACATCTGACGGCGCACAGTTGAAGAAAAAAGAAGCGGAAATGGTATTATCGAAACTGGGGCAGGATGATTTTTTGGTGTTGCTGGACGAACAGGGGCGCGAGTACACATCTGTGGAATTGGCACAATGGCTGGAACGCCGGCTGTCAAACATACCGCGCAAAATGGTGTTCCTGATAGGCGGAGCATTCGGCTTTGCACCTGAAATATATGCGCGAGCCAATGAAAAACTGGCACTTTCCAAGTTGACATTCAGCCACCAGATGGGTCGTTTGTTTTTCCTGGAACAACTGTACCGGGCCATGACGATTTTGAAAAACGAACCCTACCATAATGGTTCTTAGTTATTGGTTATCAGTTATTTGTTAATGGGCTTTCAGGCTGGGAAATGGGAACCAAGAGCATTTCTAACCCCTGCTAGGAATCGGATAGCAAACAAGGAATAACTGATAATTGTTAGGGACTTGGGGGGGACAGGTTTATCCCAACTTTTCCATTTCCCAGCCTGAAAGCCCAATAACTGATAACCAATAACCAATAACTAACAATGACCATGACAATCATCATTATCGCCCTCACTTCGCTGGTTTCCATCATCGCCTTTAACAATGGCGACTTGATGTATAAACTGAGGCACTGGCCTTACCAGGAAGCCCGCCGCGGGGAGTACTACCGATGGATTACAGGAGGCTTGTTGCACGGCGACCCGATGCACCTGATTTTCAACATGTTTACTCTTTATGCTTTCGGACGGTACGTGGAAGATTGGTTTTCAGGCGTTTTTGGAATGGCCGGTCAAATTGTCTACCTGCTTTTTTACATTCTGGCATTGGCGGCCTCCTCCTCTGCTACGTTTTACAAATACCGGAATTCGGCAGGTTTTGCCAGTATAGGTGCATCGGGGGCCACGGCTGCCGTGCTTTTTGCTGCCATTTTGTTGGATCCCACCATCGGAATTATGATGTTTTTTATTCCCATTGCCATTCCGGGTTTTATTTTCGGCATCCTGTACTTGTGGTACAGCAATTATGCTGCGAACAAGGGTGGCGACAACATCGACCACATGGCGCACTTTTTCGGCGCCGTGTTCGGTTTCTTTTTTCCGCTATTGCTGCAACCCAGTCTTATTTTCGACTTTTTTTTACAAATGACCGGCTGGTTCAGGTATACATTTGGCAGTTAAGAGCAATCTAAATGTTTTTGTGCGGACATTTTCCGCGGACTCATTTGCATTACCCCGTTCGATTCCGTTACTTTTGCAACCATTACGGTCAAATACGTGTTATTACCCCAATTTCCCAACTTAGCATTTTCACAACTCAAATAATTCTTGAATATGGCATACGAATTTTCTGATTCAAACTTCAAAGAAGAAGTGATCGGCAGCGATAAGGTGACTCTGGTAGACCTTTGGGCTGAATGGTGTGGTCCCTGCAAAATTATGACCCCGGTTATTGACGAACTGTCCGCCGAATATGAAGGACGCGCTGTTATTGGCAAACTGAATGTAGATGACAACCCGGAGGTGCCTACACAGTACAATGTGCGCGGCATCCCTACTTTCCTCATTTTCAAAAATGGTGAACTGAAGGATAAGGTCGTCGGCGCACAAACCAAACAGGTTTTGAAGGATAAAATTGAAGCACTGCTTGCTTAATATCTTGGTTATCGGTTGTCAGTTATTTGTTATCAGGCCTGATATTCAGGCATTTGTAAAAAATAACTCCAACTGATTTTAACCTGTTTTTATAAAAAATGCGCCCATGATTTTCATGGGCGCATTTTTTATTCATCATTCTATCGCCTTCCACGCTTTCCCAACATACGCTACTAAATCACCTGCCGTAAGCGCTTCCCGGGATATATCGGCAGCAGCCAGATCGCCGGCCAGGCCGTGTACAAACACGCCCAATAAACAAGCGGAAAGTGAGGGGTAACCCTGGGCCAGCAGGCCGGTTAAAATACCTGTCAGCACATCGCCCGAACCGCCGGTAGCCATGCCAGGGTTTCCGGTAGAATTGAACCAGCAATCCCCATCCGGCGCTGCAATAGCCGTGTGCGCGCCTTTCAAAATGATAAAAACTTTGTGTTCCCGGGCTTTGTGCCGCTGCAGATCATTTCTTTCAAAGTCGTTTTCAGATCTGCCGAACAAACGCTCGAATTCCTTTGGATGGGGGGTAAGTATGGAATTTTCAGGAATATTGTTCCACCAGGATGGGTTATCGGATATGATATTCAGTGCATCGGCGTCGATGACCATTGGACTTTCCACCTTTTGCAGCAATTGTTTGAGACCTGTTTTCGTTTCCGGCGCCGTACCAAGCCCGGGTCCAATACCTATCGTTGTGTATTTTGCCGGCTCTGGTATTTCTGTGCAAAAAATAGCCCTGTGGTCGGGACTAAACATGGCTTCCGGAACGGCAGATTGAAGCACCAAAAAACCGCTGCGTGGCGCATGCACTGTAAGTAATCCAACCCCTGACCGCAAACAAGCCCTTGCAGCCAATACTGCGGCGCCCATCTTTCCATAACTGCCTGCGACCAGTAAAGCATGACCGAAACTGCCTTTGTGTGTATATTTTTTCCGCGGCAGGTACAGAGGCCGTATATCACTTGCTGTCAGGAAATGAAACGGGGTGTTTTCCCGCTTGACAAAATCGGGGTGCAGGCCGATACTTCCGACGCTCCACTCCCCCACCCGATCTGCATTTTCAGGGAAAAAGAAAGCGCGTTTTGGCGTTTCAAAACTAAAAGTTCGATCTGCATGTACAACAGGGCTCCCCATGCTCGACTGATCTGCAAACAAACCGCTTGGCATATCTATGGAAACCACTTCATTGGGCAACTGGTTGATCCATTCTACTACTTTTGCCCAATTTCCCTGCAAAGGCCGGTTTAGGCCCGAGCCAAAAAGAGCATCTATCAACACTGCGCCGGGAGGTATTTCCGGAAATGTTGCAGCCTGATCGCACCAAACGAGTTGAACAGCATCCAAAGGAGGCATAGACAGCACTTGTGCTTCAAAATCGGCACTTTTGTTTTCACCAAAGTTGTAAACCAATACCTTCGCGTTATAAAAATGCTGGTGCAGGTATCTGGCAACGGCAAGTCCGTCGCCGCCGTTGTTGCCTGTTCCAGCAATCACCACTACCGGGCGGTTGGAGTGCGGAAACTGAGTCGTAAACCACCTGGTAAAAGCCCGCGCTGCCCGGTTCATCAATTCAACAGAAGCGACAGGTTCGTTTGTAATGGTGTCTTGGTCCCAGGCGCGTATTTGTGCAGTATTGAAAATTTTCATAACAGAAGGGGGACTTGTTAAAAGGTTGATGAGGGTTGATAAGGGTTTATGAAGGTTGATAATAGCCTTTCAAAAGAGGAAAATCACATCATAGAGTGGCTTGTATCAACTTTTATAAACCCTTATCAACCCTCATCAACCTTTTAATTTGTATGCAAGATAAGTTTTTTTCAGGTCTGAAAGTGGTGGAATTTGCCAGTGTCCTGGCAGGTCCGGCTGTGGGCATGTTTTTTGCCGAATTAGGAGCAGAGGTCATCAAAATTGAAAATAAAACAACCGGCGGAGATGTCACGCGCGGCTGGAAACACCCTTCCGAAGCACCGGAGTCTCCTATTTCCGCATATTGGTGCGCCGTAAATTGGGGGAAAGAACACCTGTTTCTCGACCTTGGAAATGATGCCGATCGCCGGCAAGCCATCGAACTGGCAAGTGCTGCGGATGTGGTAGTTTCCAACTTCAAACCATCTTCCGCCCGGCGGATGGGCGTCGATGCAGAGGCTTTGCGACAACAGAACCCTCGTTTGATTTATGCACAGTTGAGTTCTTTTGCCGATGTGGAAGATGAAAGCCCGGCTTTTGATGCCATTTTGCAGGCCGAAGCGGGTTTTTTGTACATGAATGGCGAAGCGGAGCGCCAACCGGTAAAAATGCCGGTCGCTTTAATCGACCTGCTGGCAGCGCATCAATTGAAGGAGGCTATTTTACTAGCCTTGTTGCACCGGGAACGCACAGGCCTCGGTATGACGGTCAGCACATCGCTCATGGAATCTGCGTTATCGTCCCTGGCCAATCAGGCCAGTAATTACCTGATGAACGGCCACATTCCACAGCGGATGGGCACCAGGCACCCGAATATTGCGCCCTATGGAGATATGTTTGTTTGTGCCGACGGCGCTATGCTTTTACTCGCTGTCGGCACAGAAAGGCAATTCCGACACTTGTGTGATTGCCTTGGCCTGGCAGATTTAACCGAAAATGCAGACTATGCAACCAACAGCGCACGTGTACAACACAGGGCTGCGTTGAATGCAATGCTGGAAAAAGCACTCGCCCAACAAACACTCGATACCTGGCTTTCTGTTTTTCATAAAAAAGGTGTGCCTGCGGCCAGAATTCGCGACATGCAGGCTGTTTTTGAATTACCCGAAGCCCGGGCCATGATTTTAGAAGAAATAACTGCCGATGGTCTTGTAACAAAACGGGTTAAAACTGTTGCTTTTGAACTGACTTAATGCGTTTTGCTGAACAATGGTCCCATACTTTCGGTTACAGCTCGTAATATTGCCGCCTTTTTACCTCACTCATTTACCGAGGATATCGTGATTTATGAATACAGAACTAATTTTTTCAGCCTTGCGCCAGGTGCGCGATCCGCAAACCGGACAGGATATCGTATCCAAAGGAATGGTACAAGACCTTGATATTCAAGGTGATATAGTAAATTTCAAACTGGCTGTCCCTTCATTACAGATGCAGGGCAAAGCGGAACTCAACTTCGCTTGTATCGAAGCGGTGCTTAAATTGTATCCGCAGGCTCAGGTAAATGCACACTTCATTGCACGTACGACCAACAGTCAGGAAAGCAGCAGCACAGTCCCGCACATCAAAAATATTATCGCCGTGGCATCGGGCAAAGGCGGCGTAGGCAAAAGCACGGTTTCCGTCAACCTCGCGCTTGGACTACAGCAACTCGGCGCAAAAGTCGGCCTGATGGACGCCGATGTGTACGGCCCCAGTATACCAACCATGCTCGGTCTGGCTGGGCAGCGTCCCAAAATACAGGATGTTACGGGCCGCGCCAAAATGGTGCCTCTCATGGCTTTTGGTATGCCAACCATCAGTATCGGCAATATTATAGAACCCGAACAGGCCGTGGTGCTGCGCGGTCCGCGACTGGCCGCTATTATCAAGCAGTTTTTCAACGACGTGCTCTGGGAGCCGCTTGATTTTCTGATTGTGGATCTCCCGCCTGGAACTGGTGATATACAGTTAACCCTGGTTCAAACCGCCCCAATTACGGGTGTCGTACTGGTAACCACTCCACAAGAAGTCGCTTTGGCTGATGCCATCAAAGCGATGAATATGTTCCTGTTGCCACAGATCAATGTCCCGATCCTCGGCGTAGTAGAGAATATGTCTTGGTTTACACCTGCAGAACTTCCTGATAATAAGTACTTTATCTTCGGCCAGGGCGGCGGAAAAAAACTTGCCCTCGAAAGTCATTCCGTGTTGCTGGGCCAGGTGCCCCTCGTACAAAGCATCCGGGAAGGCGGCGATGAAGGCCAGCCGGCTGTATTGCAGTCGGGCAGCCCAGTATCCGAGGCTTTTATGAATGTGGCAAAAAACACCTTGCGGCAGGTCGGAGTGCGCAATGAAATGATGGCGCCGACGCAGGTGGTGAAAATGGGGGAATGAGTGGAATCGTGTTTAGTGTTTAGTGTTTAGTATTTAGTGTTTAGGGCGCTTCGCTTTTGGCAACAGTGAGTATCTTGAGCGAAGCACACTAAACACTAAAAACTAAAAACTAAACACTCTTTACAAAACTCATATCAGAATTCAGCACCCCCAGGGCGCGGCTGCGTACCCGCTCGTCGAGGCTCGTTTCTGCGATGTGCTGCACCACTTGCCTTTCATTGATCCGGTTAATCGTTTGCAGCGAATGTAATCCGGATTGAGTGGCAACGATTCCAATGGAGTTGCCCACGATCCGGCTCATCCCTCCTACCCCCTGATTGACAGCCAGTGCAAATACAGCGGTTAACGCCGCTTCGGAGGAGAGTACATCACTCAGGCGGGGTATGACAACCCGAAGGCCGCCCAGGATAACATCAAGTTTGAAATTCAGCGCCGTTTGTATGTAAAGGCTGTTCGCCATGCGTAATTGTTCCCGAACCAGACTGGGATCAAAACCGGCCTGCACAAAAGCACCGTACAATCTAACATTGCGCTGGATATAGAGCCAGGCTTCGTCGCCGCGCAATTTTGCTCCCGATTCTGTCAATACAGTGGTACTGCTCTGGCTTTCCGAGTCGATACCGACGCGTTGAAATACTCGTTGAAATGCGGCAGGTGCGTATGCTTTCATGCTGGCCATGACACGGTTGAGGCTGCCACCCACGGCGCTTGCACCCGTAAATTGAATAAAACCATAAGAAAAAATGGCTTTGTCATAACTGTTGATCGCATCAAATTTGCCTTCATGAACGGAGACGTATTGTAGCGCCTTGGCCTGCTGGGGGCTCAAACCGACTGATTGTATCGTTGCAACATCCAGTTCTATCTGCGACTGCCCGGCATACATAATTCCCTGAGGATAAACCATATACGGGCTATAACTGAGGTTATCGCGCATATTGGCCAACACTTGTCCGCCATTGAGCAAGGGAACGGTTATCAGGTAACGTGTAAATCCGACATCGGGCCGGACTTCCATGAAAAACTGTTGGCGGGCGCTCAAATAATCCCCGGAAACAGGAGTGGGTTGTGGAGCAGGTGGGACCGGTGGCTGTGGTGTCGGTGTAACCGCTCCTCCTGATCCGCGCAGTTTTAAAGTTTGCCCCACGCTCAGGCTATTGGAATTGAGGCCGTTGACCGACTTGATTTCATCCACACCCATGCGAAACCGGGTAGAAATACCATACAAGGTATCTCCTGCAACTACTTTATAGGAAATAAAGTTGCCGGAGGTTTGTGGTATGGGCGGCGGTGGAGCGGGTATCACGGGTACCACAACCGGCGCGGTGCCGACAGAGCGCACTTTTAAAGTTTGACCTACGCTCAAGTTATTGGTTTTTAAGCCATTAACAGCCTTGAGTTCGTCGACACCCATGCCGAATTTACGGGAAATGCCGTACATAGTATCGCCTGCAACTACTTTGTAAGTGGTAAAGACGCTCATATCCAGTTCGTTTAGATTGGTTTGAAAGTTTATGGGTTTACTACAGGCGTAGGCCTTTTTAATGCAAAATCCTCCAGAAAAGTTCTTTCATTAATTCTTCTTCACCGGTGCTCGTATTATCGTTGTTCACCCCTTTGGATCGCAAATCATATTCTTTTAACAGTGAAATAACCGCAATAGTCTGGCTGGGTGAATAATTATTTGCGGCTACCCGGTACTCTTTGAGAAACCAGTCGGAGCGCAGATCGAGGGATTTTAACACTTCCGCATCGGGCGCATTTTTTAAGGAATGCAACATGTACACTTTTGAAAAATAGGCATACAGGCTCGAAATGGTAACGATCAGAGGGTTTTTGCGGATGTTGGCGGCAAAATATTGCTGAATGCGGGATACTTTGGCCTGGTCGCGTTGCGCCAGTGCTTTTTGCAACTCAAAAACATTGTAATCCTTGCTAATGCCCACATATTCCTGGACGTGACCAGTGCTAATTGTGGTGCCTTTCGGCAAATTCAGGGTTAGTTTTTCCAGTTCATTGGAAATTCTGGAAAGGTCGGCGCCAAGGTATTCTGCCATCAATCCCGCTGCTGCAGCGTCGATCTGCAGGTGATGCGTTTTACAATAAGCACTGATCCAGTCGGCGATCTGATTGTCGTACAACTTTTTGCTTTCCAGCAGAACGATGTTTTTGCCCTGTAATGCTTTCCCGAATTTGGTGCGGGAATCCACTTTTTTGTGCTTGTGGCAAACAACAAACACGGTGCTGGGCATAGGGTTTTCCAGGTAGGCGGTCAGTTCGGTCAGCCCTTTCATCTCCTGCGCTTCCCGCAAAATAACCACCTGCCTTTCGCTCATCATGGGATAGCGGCGCAGGTAATCCAGCAGGGTGATATTGTCCACATCCTTGCCGTACAAAACCGTTTGGTTAAATCCCTTTTCTGCCTCAGGCAATGCATGGGCTTCCACTGCTTCTGCTACCTGGTCAATAAAAAAAGGTTCTTCTCCGTGCAGAAAGTACACGGGAAAGAACCTTTTTGCTTTTATATCGCGGAGGATTTCATCGCTGCTCATAAGGGCTACTTTTTCTTCGCAGCACTTTTGGCGCCCGCTTTTGCATTTTTAGCCGGCGCTTTTTTTGCGTCGAAAACACCTGGATATTCCTTTTCGATGATCTTTTTCACTTCGGCGAGTTCTAAAGAACGTGCCTGGTCGGCCGTCATTTTAGCGCCTGCATCCAGTTTAGGCAGGTTGACAATCAGTTTTTTGCATTTGATGAATGGTCCCCAGCGGCCATTTTCTATGCTGATGCCTTCTTCGGGCCAGTGTTGAATATAGCGGTTGGCTTCTTTTTCGATTTTTTGCTCGATGATTTCAATGGCCTGCGGTTCTGTCAGCGTATCAAAATTGAATCGCGCGGGAATGTTGACATAGAGTTCCGCCCATTTGACAAATGGCCCAAAACGGCCTTTCCCTTTTGTGATCGGCAGATTCTGAAAATGTCCCAACGGACGGTCCGCTTCTTTTTTGACCAGAATGAGTTCCAGTGCCCGTTCATAAGTGGTTTCAAAAGGATCTTCTCCTTTAGGCAGGGAAATAAACTGGCCGCCAAATTTCACATAGGGGCCGTACCTGCCGGTGTTCACTTCCAGCACTTCGCCTTCGTATTCGCCAAGCACGCGCGGCAGTTGGAAGCCTTCGAGCGCTTCGGCCAGCGTCACCGTTTCGAGGTTCTTGCCGGGTCGCAGGTTGGCATACCGTGGTTTTTCTTTTTTGTCAAGTTCTTCGCCGGTACCGATCTGGATGACCGGTTTGCCCAGGCTGCTCATGCGCACCAGCACGGTACGGCCCGTTTCAGGGTCGACGCCGAGTATCCGTTCGCCGCTGGCCCTGTCCGCCTCCGCCAGTGTTTTTTCCACCGTTTCATGGAAAGGTTTGTAGAAGCGGTCGATCATTTTGGACCACACAATTTTCCCTTCAGCAATATCGTCGAACTCGCGTTCTACGCTGGCGGTAAAGCCGTAATCCATAACCTTTTTGAAATGCTCGTCCAGGAAATCGCAAACGATCATGCCCATATCCAGCGGGTACAACACGTTTTTGGTCGTTCCTGTTATTTCTTTCCCGGTTGATTTGCTGATCTGGTTGTTTCTCAGGGTAAATATCTGAAAAGAACGCTGTTCGCCTTCGCGGCTTTCTTTTACAACATACCCCCTGTTTGCTTCCATAATTTTGGAAATCGTGGGAGCATAGGTGGACGGGCGGCCGATGCCGAGTTCTTCCAGTTTTTTAACCAGACTGGCCTCAGTAAACCGCGCAGGTGGGCGGGTGTACTTTTCCGTAGCCGTCATATCATCCATATCCAGTTGCTGGCCGACAGTGAGCGGCGGCAGAATACCGGAAGTTTCTTCGTCTTCATCGTCGGTGCCTTCCAGGTAAACTTTCAGGAAGCCGTCAAATTTCAATACTTCCCCTTCAGCCACCAGTTTTGCCTGTTGCTGTGTGCTGATGGTGATATCGACTATTGTTTTTTCCAGTTCCGCATCGGCCATTTGAGAGGCCATGGCGCGTTTCCAGATGAGTTCGTACAGCCGTTGTTCGTCGCGGTTTGCACTTACATTCTGGCGCTCCATGTAAGTCGGACGAATGGCTTCGTGTGCTTCCTGTGCGGAGTCGTTTTTGGTTTTATAGCGGCGCAGGTGGTGGTATTTCGGGCCGTACAGTTTTACGATTTCGTCGCCCATAGTCTGCAAGGCAGATTCGGAGATATTGGTCGAATCCGTACGCATATAGGTGATAAAACCCTCTTCGTACAGTTTTTGCGCTACGCTCATGGTACGGCTCACGGAAAAACCAATTTTACGGCTGGCTTCCTGTTGCAGCGTTGAGGTAGTGAAAGGCGGAGCGGGTTTGCGGCGGGTCGGTTTCACTTCGATGTTGCCGACCTTATAATTGGCGCCCACACATTTTTTCAAAAAATCTTCGGCGCCTGCGGGGTTGTCAAATCGTTGCGGCGCTTCGGCCTTGAACGACACCATTTTACCCTGGATATTTTTGGCTAAAAAGTTGGCTACGACCTTAAAATAAGGCGTAACGGTAAAAGCCTGGATTTCGCGTTCGCGTTCGACAACCAGTTTAACGGAAACAGATTGCACCCTGCCCGCAGATAGTTGACCCTTTACTTTTTTCCAAAGCAATCCGGAAAGTTCCCATCCCACCAGCCGGTCGAGTACCCTGCGCGCCTGTTGGGCGTTCACGATATTCATATCGAGGTTGCGTGGAGAAAGCACGGCTTTTTGGATAGCCGGCTTGGTAATTTCGTGGAATACGATCCGTTTGGTGGATTGGGTGTCCAGCCCGAGTACTTCGCAAAGGTGCCAGCTGATGGCTTCTCCTTCGCGGTCTTCGTCCGTAGCGAGCCAGACTTCGTCGCTTTTGGCGGCGGCCTCTTTTAACTCTTTGACTGTCTTATACTTATCCGGAGAAATGATGTAATTGGGTCTGTAATCATTGGCTACATCGACCCCCAGATCGTTCCCTTTTTCGAGGTCGCGTATGTGACCGTAAGATGATTTCACGGAGAAGTCACCACCTAAATATTTTTCAATAGTCTTTGCCTTTGCAGGCGATTCGACGATGAGAAGTTTTTTTGCCATGAATAAAGTTGTTGGTTTGGGGATCGTACGTTGAATTGGTTTTTCCCGAAAGATGCGTGTAATACCACACTATTGGACATTTTTGTACGCTGGAACGCTGTTCCGGCAATGCTTGGCCATATTCGATGCCGGAACAGCGTTCCAGCGTACCGGTTTTTCACCCAGGCTTAAAATGTCCAGTAGTGTGGTGTAAAACAACCGCAAAAGTAATGGGTTTTTGAAGTTTGAACGGGTGAAGGAAAAAATACACTGGAATTAATCCGTTGGGCTACTCATTCTTTTTGCGTTTTTCCTCTTTAATGACCTTGCCCTGTTTTTTAGATTCCTCAAACTTCTTCTTTCTTTTTTGCCGAAAACCGGTTGCTAATTCCTTGATATTCACTGGTTTGCCATTCAATTTCCGGGAATACGCCAGGATTAGAAAGTCGGCCATATCGTCCGGATGTGTCACACCAGCGCTTTTCAGGTAATGCGATAACCTGGAACCGCTGTAGAACCCCCAGTTGAGGATAATCCACTGCCCCAGCCTGTTGTGCATGATATATACGACGCTGTCTTCCGGTATGGCCTTGAATTTTGCCCGCGACTCGGGAGTGGTCAGTTTGTCCAGTTGAAGTAACGCATCATCCAGGTTCTTGGGGATATACACCCCGTCCAGTTTGTCCTTTTTGATGCGTTCCTGGTATTGTTTTTCGTACTCTGCCTCCGTGCCGGCAGGACCTTCCTGTGCTGCTAATTGGCAGGTACCGAGGACACCCAGGCAAAATGCGCAGAAAAAACCTGTGTTAAAATTCATAAAAATCTGTTTTGTTTGCTGCTCAACGGCTCAATTGCCAATTTGAAACATGAATATCCGACTTTCTTTATTTGAAATATTTTTCCTGGAAATGGTCTTGTGGCTTGGGCTCTGGCTTTCCAACGATTACCTGGCTACGCTTCTAACGCTGTCGGTCGGTGCTATCGTATTGTCTGTGCTGATCATTGCGCTTGCCGCCGAAGCCATCGAACCGACCAAGGTGCCGCGCAAGTATTTCTGGGTGATGGCCATCAGTATATTGACGCCATTGCTGGCTGCGGGGATTTATGCCTGGCTATTTGGAGGAAAATTGAATTTTATGGAGAAGCCGTTTTAGGGAGTTGAGTGGTTGAGGAGTTGAGCGGTTGAGGGTGCCAACCTCAGTCAAATTAT
>JADLCC010000310.1 GCA_020847425.1 Saprospiraceae bacterium | reverse complement strand
CATCGCGGGTGACTTTGTTGCCGTGGATACCGCGGGCTGCGATAGAATCGTCGGATACAAAGATCATTTGAATACCGCAGGGCGAGTAGAAAAACGACAGGTGATCGTTCGGTTTGTAATCGATACCCGGCGAGAACGTCAGTTGCACGGGCGCCAGGAATTTGGCGACTACTTTGTCATTGGCATCTATGGGTGTCAGGTAGTTGCTGGCGTAGGTTTTGAGCACCAGTGTCTGAGCGAATGCGTCGGCAGCGATAAACCATTTGCCGCCGCCCAGCCGGTAACCATACCGGGAAGTAAGGCGCAGAATGTCCAGGTTTTTCTGAAAACCTGTTTTCTGATTGGGGTTGGATTTTCCGAGGCGCTGGGTGGACAGTTGTAGTGAAAAAGCATTGTTCCAGTACGACTTTTCTGCCTTGTAGTTGGCGAAAAAAGTACCCAGGCCACCCAGGCCGATCCGGCTTCCGCCGGCGCCTACTTTCGGGTTCACAAGGCCCATGCCGGCCAGGTCGAAACCGATGCCGCCGCCTTTCGTCCAGCCCAGGCTGTCTTTTTTGGCCATTGCATTGATCTCCTTGAGGCGGTCATCACCTGCCTGTGCGAAGAGACTCACTTGTAAAAAAAGAATTATGAAGAGTGGGTAGATGAAAAACTTCATGGCAATAATTAAGTTGGTGGTTAAGAAATAATAAAAAGCAAAAAGCAAAGGGCAAAAAGGAGTTCGTGTATTACCTGGACTTTATTCTTGCTTTTTGCCCTTTGCCTCTTGCCTTTTCTTTAAACGCCCGATTCCAGCAGGTCCTCTTCCTGTGCGTCGGGGTAAAAAACTTCCACTTTTTCCGTGGTAAGTTTATTTAGAGGAATGATTATAGCGCGTTCAGGCGTCTGTAAAATCAGGGAAGTCGCGTCGATCATCACTACTTTACCACGCACGCCGATGATGCGGACGTCGTCGCCGATTTGTACTTTGTTTTTGTTGTAATATCCTGCTAAATAGTTGGAAACCAGGTCTTTAGATGCAAACCCGTAGCCGAATGCAAAAGCCAGGGCACCCGCGCCGATGATAACCGTCAGGTTGGAAGCAATAAAACCCGTGGCAATTTTTGCCTGCGACAGGGCGCTTACCGCAACAGTAATAAACAGGAAATAAAAAATCCCGGAAGCAATCATTTTAGCAGATGAAATGCCCATGGATTGCAGCGCAGTTTGTGCAACATTGCGGACAATATCGGCCAGAAAAAGTCCCAGCAAGAAAAGAACAAAGGCAGAAAAGAGCGCCGGCAGGTAATTGACGAGGTCGCGCACCATGTCGGTGATGGCAGGAATGCCCAGCATATCCGTTGCGAAGATTACAAAACCCAGCATCAGAACATAGTAGACCATTTGAGCGAACACGGCGGATATTTCAATACGCATACCGGAACGCTGCACGATGTCGATGTCGTTGAGTTGCTCCGCCATTCGGTCGACGCCGATGCCGGCCAGCACCTTGCTGATAATTTTGCGGGCCGTCACAGCAATCATGCGACCGATCAGCAAAATAAAAAGTGCCAGCGCTATTTTTGGTATTGCAGCGGAAAAGCGCTGAATCAGGTCGTTAAAAACGCCTTTTTTCAGTTCGTCTAAAAAGCCCATATATAGTAAGGAAGATTGTTTTCGTAAGAATGTCAGTAGCGGTGAAAAGGCGGATTAATAGCAAAATAAATCGGTAAACGGTTGGTTCGTTCGGCTTCGGGAGATGCGGGACGAGTGTACTAAAAACCGCGCCCCGGGGGGATACGCCACAAAGGCACATCGTCGTCGAGGTGCGCACCCGGCCCATATTGGGTCGGCCGCGGAGGCGCTTCCCCTCCGATCATCAGCGCAACGGCTCCCAGTGCATTGGGCACAAACACTTCCACTACTTTTCCGAATGCCGAAAAAGTACGCGCCTGTTGCAGCACCCGATCTTCAATTTCCGGGGGGACACTCTCGAAATCGGATTGCCATTGTTGAAAGTTATTTTTCATATCGGATTAATTAAATACCGAAGGTGACGGTATGGATGAATAAATCAGTTTTAAGGATTACTATTGTTCAATGGGGTCGTGCCCATACAATTCGTCGTAAATGGCTTGTGACCGTTGTTTTGCCCGCATGATCTGCATTTTGATGGCGCTTTCGGTTTTGCCCAGCACTTCACCGATCTCTTTGATTTGCATGTCATCGATGTATTTCATCATCAAAATGGCTTTATCTCCGGGAGGTAACCGGTCGATCACTTTTTCCAGGCGCTCCTGTTTCATTTCCAGCAATACGCTGTCCGGTATTTCCGGATCAGTTTCCTTGCTTACTTTGCCTACGTCTTCGGTAAAAAGCAGCGGCATTTTTTTCTTTTTCCGGATCATATCTATACAGTAATTGTACGTAATAGAATAAACCCAGGTAGAAAATGAAGATTGTTCTGTAAACTTGGCCAGGTTGAGCAGGACCTTTATAAAAATATCCTGTGTCGCATCCCGGGCCTGCCCCTCGTCTGCCAGCATTGAAATACACTTGGCGAATACTTTTCCGGCATACCGGCGATACAGTACCGTAAAATACATCGTATTCTGATCGCGCAAGTAGCGGGCAATCAGTTCACTATCTGTGTAGTCAGTTATTTTCTTGGTAACGACAGGCGTCACGGGAAGGATTTTAGCAGAAAAAAAACAAGGATATCGAGCGCAAAGAGACGAAAAAAGCCACTAACAATGACATTCTTATTTCATTTTCTTTCAAAACCGTTAATATGACGTTAAAGCGTTATTGCCGTCACATCAGCTCAGAAAATTTTGTCCTTTTCTGCCCTTCCTTTGCATTAAATTTATTCAAATGCTCAAATATCCCGCCATTATCCTCTTTGCAGGCCTTTTTTCCATCAATACTTACGCCCAGCAACAGGCGCAACCCACGCAGCCCTTTCCTTTTAGCGTGACACTCACCCAAACGGATAGCAGCGAACTGGATTCCCGGAAAGTATTTGAAACCGGCAAACCTACGGTAGTCTCCTTCTGGCTAACTACCTGTATGCCTTGTTTGGCGGAGTTTGCTGCCTACACCAAAAATTATGCGGACTGGAAACAACAGACAGATTTTAACCTGCTGGGTATTTCCCTCGATTTTCCCGGACGGTTTAATAAAATCGCTCCCATGGCAGCGGAAAAAAAGTGGCCATTCCCAGTGTACTGGGACCGGATACGGGCATTCAAACAAATTATGCCCGGCGGACTGAATGGTATGCCTCAGGTGTTTTTGTTTGATAAAACCGGCAAATTAGTGTGGCAACACAAGGGGTATAGCCCGGGAATGGAGCAGGTGTTGTTTGAGAAAATCAAGGCATTGTAGAGGTGTTTTGGTGTTTTTGTATTTTGGTGTTTTAGGACACGCTGCCCTCGGCATTTTCAAGGCATGAAAACGAATGCCAAGCGTTTGTAATCCAAAACACCAAAACACTAAAACACCAAAACACTAAAAAATACCTCACTTCCCCCCAGCCACTACCTCAATATACCCGCTCAGCACATCAGGGCGTAGCACAACTCCGGTTACCCTTTTTTCATATACTTTACACACATAGAAGTAAGTGCCTTCCGTAACGGTTTTACCGTTTTCATTGGTACCGTTCCAGTTGATTTCCGGGTCCTGGGTCTGGAAAACCAGATCTCCCCAGCGGTTGAATACCTGTAAATCAATATGATCTACAAAACGCCAGCCCGGGAACGGAGTGAACAGGTCGTTCTGGTCGTCACCGTTGGGTGAAAAGGCATTCGGCAGTTCATATTGCGGACAGTTATCCACACAAACCAGCGTACTTTTCCCACTTTCATTGCCCACCGAATCCAGTACGGAAACGGCATAACACCCGGCCAGCCCTTCCTCCAGACTGTGGATGTAGGTGGTATTGGTGGCGTCGCCCTGTTCGGAAAGCAAAGTAAAAGGCGCTCCGTCCGATTCGGCAAACCAGACCCGGTACAGCACGGCATCGTCGGTGCCGGAGCAGGCAGCGTTCGGATTGGTCCAGCTCAGGTTGTTCTCGTATGGCGGATCGGGCAGGTTGGCCACCGCATCATTGCATAAGTTGTTGATACTCAATACCGGGCGACAAGGCGGAACCGTATCCAGTGGAATGCCGCATTTTTCCTGCGAAAGATTTATAATCGGATCGATGACCCCGCCGATGCTGTAGGTGCCGATACTCCGGACGTAGTAACAATATCCTTGCCCGTTGGTAAGCCCCATGTCGGCGTATAAAGGGATAGTTGTTGTGCCGATGGAATCAAATTGTCCCGTCACATCATTTTGCCGGAAAATATCGTAGCGGTAATTGTCCCAGGGGACTAATTCCTGCCAGCTGAGAATATTGGTCTGGTCAGTGGATTGTATCCTTAACAACACGGAAGATGCCTCGTTGGTCGTGCCTAGCGGGGTGTTTTGCCCGTTTACATAAAAAGCGACCTGATAATGATAAGGCCCGTTTTGTGTGTTCAGGTTTTGGTCCAAAAAGGTGGTGTCGTTGGCCTGCCAGAAATTGTTGGTAACGAACGAGGCGCCCGGCACCTCCACCAGTCCACCCGGGCCGAAACCCGTTCCACGAAGCAGCTGGTAACGGTACGGTCCGGCATTGATCATCGTGTCGAGGTCGGCCGCCACGGGTTTTGACCATTTCACATGAATCTGACCATTGTTCAGGTCCGTTTCCAGCACCGATACATTGGTAATCAGGGGCAGGTCGCGGGGCAACTGAACACAAAATTCTTCCGAGGGCAGGCTTTCAACGATGTTGTACGGGTAACCACCGCCGGAAATACTGGCAAATTTTGCCAAAATCCGGTAACAGTAGGTGCGGCCGCGCTGCACCTGGGTGTCTTTAAAATAATAGCGGCCGTTCTGCATTTGTTTGGTCACAAAAACCAGTTCGGTGTACCCTTTGCCATCCAGTCCGGGCTCGCATTCATCTATCGGGAAAGGATTGGAACCTTCGCGCCGCCAAACCGAAAAACCAAAAAAGTAGTTGTTCAAAGCTTCCTCGCAGATGTAGGGTTTTTCCCAGGTGACAATAACCTGGCCCGGGCTGGCCTGTGCCTGTACATCCAAAGGCGGCGGTCCTACAACTTTGATCGACACCGTTTTTAGATCAGCTAATTTGGGCACACCATCATCTGTTGCTTTGAACACGACCGAATAAGGGTAGTTGGAGATGTGTTCGCAGGTGGTTTCCCAGCGGAAGGTGCCGACTACCGGCGGATCCTGGTACTCCGTCGGGGCATCGAAGGTGGCCGGGCTGGGCAATTGCGCGTCGAAAGGACCGCCCACAGCCGTAAGCAGCACCTTGTCCGCCGTGTCCTGATCGATGGCAATGGCTTCAAATTCAATCGTAGCGCCTGCTATTACACATATTTGATCGATGGATTCAACCATGGGCGGGTTGTTGTTGCATGCATCCACAAAAATCTGCATGTCACGTATCGTAGTGTCTATCGGAAAGCCATTGCGCCAGGATACGACGATGATGGCCAGGTTGTAGTCGCCGGCCTGTTGCGGACTATCCCAAAAAATATCGCCATTGGTGGGGTTGATCGTCAGTGTATTGCCGGGTCCCGGCGAAATCTGGTTGGGAAAACTATAGTTGGGCACAGGAGTGCCCAGTCCCTGCAAAGGCTGAATCAACTGATAGGAAAGGCTGTCCCTGTCTATGTCGTAAGCGTTCGGGTTGTGGCGGAACGGTTTGCCCACACAGGCATTGTCGATTGGATCCTGTTTCAGGTAAGGTGTTGTATTAAACCCGCCGAATTGTGGGTCCTGAAAAATATAAATCGTCTCGATATGAAACGGCACATTGTCTGACGAAGGCGGGTTGACATTGATGATGCCAGCAATACGGTTGGGGTCGGTCATGGAAATGCGATATGCAGCCGGTCCGGCATACGTATGCACCGCTATGTAGGTATTGTATTTCAGGTCGCCCGGCAGAAAAATACCTTCGCCGTTGCCGTTGCTGCGGGGCACATTCTGGCAGGGTGTCCCGTCGCCCCAGCAAATAGGAAGCGTATCGCGGTCGGCATTCACACTACTGGCTTTGGTCCAGGTAATGATGGTGGCTCTGATGGTCAGTGGACCGATTTGTTCGATATGGATTTCACCTGCGCGGTTGTGGGTGGCAAATAAAAAGACCGGAGACGCCAGGCAAGCCAGCAGGAGGAAAAGTTGCCGTATATTCATGTTTTCTGCCTAATTTTTGTGTAAAACAGTTTTGGGATGTAAATGACTTGGTACTTATAACGAACAAGATTAAAATAATTTTCCGGAGGGAATCATAAAAATCCGTTTTTTTGCCCAAATGCGCAATATCTCTCCCTTTTCAGATACCAACCTCCCTGATTATGCTGCTTTATAACGTCACCGTAACGATCGACCTCGATGTGCACCAGGACTGGCAACGCTGGATGCAAAACAACCACATCCCCGATGTGATGGCTACCGGCATGTTTTTGTCCTACCGCATGTGCCGGCTGGTCGGGCACGAGCACACGGACTCCGAAATTTACACGGTCCAGTACCTCGTCAAGGATATGGTGCACCTGCACCGCTACCAGCAGGAATTTGCGCCGGCATTACAGGAGCAGTTTCGGGCGCGGTACGATGGTAAGTATG
>JADLCC010000309.1 GCA_020847425.1 Saprospiraceae bacterium | reverse complement strand
CTTATCGATAAAACTGACGTCCAAAGAGCCTCTAAAGTCAGAAACACAAAAGGCTTGATCCTCCATATCTTTGGTGCCATTGCTGCCGCTTTGTGTTTCTGGCTCTTTTAACCCATGATTCGCATTATAACTAGTTTTTAGCAGGGACGCGCAACAGCGGCTGGGGCATTGTGTGCAGGGTAATGAAATTTGGAGATGACTCATGTTGCATCTTTCGCGTTGCCCTTTCCAGCAGTAGGGGCAAAAAAAAACCCGGTGCTCGTTTGCACCGGGTCGGTTTCCCGTATATAATCTCATGAAAAGTTTCAAATCTGGGTATCAATATCTTCCGCTTTCTCTTGCCGCACCGCCGTTATTCGTTATTGATGATACAAAAGTGCGGATGGTTGCATGAAAGGAAAAGAACAATAAAGGACTTTTGTTGATTGGTCTGCTGATTCCGTTTTTATGGAAAAACAATACTTTTCACCTATAAAAAGATATTTTTGGTGTTTTATGATTTCATTTTAAAGGAAAATACAGGCATTTGTTGAAAAAAATAATATTTATAAAGCCTGATATTTTTTATTTTTTTTACAAAAGGATATCAAGAAGGGGTAGGGCCGACATAATCGAGCATAAAAAGTAAGCAGGCGGGTTAATGATACCTCCAAAAGCAGGGGCAAAAAAAAAACCCGGTGCTCGTTTGCACCGGGTCGGTTTCCCGTATATAATCTCATGAAAAGTTTCAAATCTGTGTATCAATATTCTCCGCTTTCTCTTGCTACACCGCCGTTGCTCGTTATTGATGATACAAATGTGCAGGCATCTTTGCCAGTGGTAAAGAACAAAAAAATAAATTTGTTGAATGCTGTTCCAGCGCTTTTTTTCTACCAAAACACGATTATTAAGGGTATTCGGCCCAAAAAAATGATTTAATGACCAAATCAATAAGCCTGTTATCTCTTGATTTTCAGGTTTTGTTGATTTTTAATCCCTGAAAAGAAGTTATTTTTTTATAATTTTTTTTGAATCAGTGCATTTTGCTCCATCCAAATGTATCAAATCGCAGCAACAGAACAATTGTAATATTCCACATTACCGGACAGAGCTGTCAGGATTCCTGTATTTTTCCGCCAAATACAGATCCGATATGAAATTACGCTCACTGCTTTGCGCCCTTTTACTACAGGCCACCCTTTTTTGTCAAGAAAAAACCGGCTTAAACTATTACCTACCTGATATTACCTACAACTCGGCCGTACCGACGCCCGCCCAATACCTTGGTTATGAAATAGGCGAATGGCATATCAGCCATGATCTGCTGGTTGGATACATGCGCGAATTGGCGCGGAGTAGCGATCGGGTACGGTTGCGTGAATACGGTCGCTCCCACGAAAAACGCCCGATGCTCTGTCTGACCATCACTGCTCCGACCAACCACTCCCGGCTGGAGACCCTGCGCACAGAGCGGCAAAAACTGACCGACCCGAGCCAAAGCGGGAAATTAGATATCAAAAACATGCCCGCGGTCAACTACATGGGGTATTCCATCCACGGAAATGAAGCCAGCGGATGTAATGCCGCTTTGCTGGTTGCTTATTACCTCGCTGCCGGTCAATCAGCTGAAATAGAGCAACTGCTGCAACATACAGTGGTGCTGCTCGATCCCTGTTTTAATCCGGATGGAATGCAGCGTTTTTCTGCCTGGGTGAACAGCCGGAAAAGCACCGAACGCACACCTGATCCTGCGGGCGATGAATTCAACGAGCCCTGGCCGAGGGGCCGTTACAACCACTATTGGTTTGATTTGAACAGGGATTGGCTGGTAATGCAGCAGCCGGAGACCGTTGGGCGTGTGGCTACTTTTCAGGACTGGCATCCCAATGTGCTGACTGACCACCATGAAATGGGTAGCAATTCTACTTTTTTCTTCCAGCCTGGCGTGCCATCCAGGGTCAATCCGATAACGCCTGCCCGCAACCAGGCGTTAACTGCCAAAATTGCCGGATACCATGCCGCAATTCTTTCAGAAAAAAATATCCCGTTTTACACGCAGGAGAATTTCGACGATTTTTACTACGGAAAGGGCTCTACTTACCCCGATGCAAACGGCAGCATCGGCATTCTGTTTGAACAAGCCAGCAGCCGGGGTAGCGCACAGGAAACCCAGAATGGCCTGCTCACTTTTGCCTATGCCATCCGAAACCAGGTGCTGGCTTCGCTTTCGACCCTGAAAGCCGTAGCCGAAATGCGGGTAGAACTCAACGAATACCAGCGCGATTTTTTCAAAACAGCGCTGGAAGAAGCCCGCAAAGACGATATCAAAGGTTTCCTTTTCAGCGATGCAAGCCGCGACCTCCCTGCGCGAGAGTTCCTGAAATTGTTATTGAGCCATCAGATAGAAGTACACAATGTCCATCAGGATATTAAGGTAAACGGACAACTCTATTCATCTGGCAATGCATTTTGGGTGCCGATGGACCAGCCGAACTACCGCCTTATCAAAGGTATTTTCACCCGGCAAACGGTATTCCAGGACAGCATTTTCTACGATATTTCTGCCTGGACGCTCCCCGACGCATTCGGCTTGCAATGGTCGCCTGTTAAAACATCCGAGTTGCCTTCGGGCTGGAAACCGCAACCGGGCATTGCACTTACTTCCCGGTACGGCGTTTCCTTCATCGGCAAGCCCGCGTACGCATATGCCATGGATGCCACAGGTTATGAACTGCCCGAGGTCCTTGCCGAATTGCTCGAAGAAGGGATCCGGGTGAAAGTTGCCGGCAAACCTTTTACGGCCGACGGGCACTCTTTTGCGGCAGGCAGTATTGTCATCCCGTCCGACCGGCAACCTTTGTCGCCCGGAGATTTATTGGACCGAATCGGCAAGCTGCATTCGGAACTACTTGTTTATCCCATTACCAATGGCCTTACCGGCGAAGGCCCCGACTTGGGCAGTGAAAATTTTCCCGTCGTCCGCCCACCCAAAATACTGATGCTCACCGGTCGCGGCGTATCACCCGAAGCGGCTGGCGAGATCTGGCATTTGCTCGACACGCGCTACCATATGCCGGTAACCCTGGTCGAAGTTAATCGGCTGGACGATGTCAACCTTTCAAAGTACAATGTCATCATATTGGCGGATGGCAATTACAGCAACCTTTCCGCAGATAAAATTCGCCAGTTTGTTCAAACCGGCGGCACGGTAATCGGTATCGGCAACGCCATCAAATGGCTCAATAAATCGAGCCTGCTGCCGCTCGAATTTAAGGCAACAAACCGCAATAAAACGGGCCGCCGACCATATGACGGAGCAGAGGAAGATCTGGCAGCCCGGCGCCTTCCGGGTTCTATTTTTGAAGCGGGTCTGGACCTGACCCATCCGGTCTGTTACGGTTACGAACGCAACAGGTTGCCCATTTTTCTGGGCGACTCTATTTTGCTGGAATTACCTAAAAACCCCTATGCCGCACCGGTTGTTTTTACGGATCAACCCTTGCTGGCCGGTTATTTGCATCCAGAATTCAAGCCCTTGGTGAAAAATGCCGCAGCTGTTGTCGTTGGCGGTATCGGTACGGGCAGGGTTATCGGTTTTGCTGGAAATCCAAATTTCAGGGCATTCTGGTACGGTACCAACCGCCTGTTTGCCAATGCCATCTTTTTTGGCAACCTGATCAACAACGATACGATTGAACGTAGTAAATAAAAAGCGCCTTATCATTTATTTGAATTTTCAAATACTTTTGAAAACAAAATCAACGTAAATGTTATTTAATGTGGAAATCAATGGTCTAATCTGACAACATGGATATCAAAGAAGGCAAACAAAAATTTATAGAATCCTGGGGGAAAATGGCAAGCGACTGGGGAATCAATCGAACGATGGCCCAGGTGCATGCCCTCCTGCTTATTGCCGCCGAACCGATGACTGCCGATCAGGTTATGAGTGAATTGAATATTTCCCGAGGCAATTCCAATATGAATATCCGGGCCCTGATGGACTGGGGGCTGGTACACAAACAACTCCGCAACGGCGAGCGCAAAGAGTATTTTTATGCGGAAAAGGACATGTGGGTAGTTGTGCGCCAGATTATTATGAACCGAAAAAAACGCGAACTGGAGCCCATGCTCAAGGTTTTGGACGAAATAGCAGGTGTGGAAAACAACTGCCCCGAATCCGAAAGTTTTTGTGCGGTGGTACGCGATATCCGCAAGTTTTCCGGCAAAGCCAACCAGACACTGGATGCACTCGTCAAAGCTGATTCCACCTGGTTCGGAAGCCCGCTTTTCAGCCTGCTCCGGTAGTTTTTTTTCGCTCCAGCAATATAAAAAAATGATCTGCTGCCGGCGCCAACCAGCCGGCAGCAGATTTTTTTTCCAGCCACACCAATGCCTTCATCCAGCCACTGCGCCGCTGAAAAAATGGGTCCAGATAAGAGGGCGGCAGCCAAAATCCTACGGGCAAAAGCGTTTTTATCCTGAAACCGGGCAAGAGGCGCGACAAGGCTTTGGGGGCATAATACCAGGTTGGAATGCTCGTTTGTGCATCAAGCCGGGCGATGACCGGTCCACGCCGGAAGCGCCGAAACGCCGCGTGGGGTTTTCCTTTTAGTAAAAAATACAGTGTTTCCCACCAGGAAAAACGGCTCATCACCACCAGCGCCAATACACCACCCGGCGCCATCAGGGAAGACAGGGATGCATCGAGTTGCCGTATTTCATCCGGGGCAAGGCAATTCAACCCGCCGAAATCGGAAAGTAAAATATCGAATGGCGCAGAACTGGCTATAATAGGTTCATTTCCAAGTTCTTGAATACTGCAAACCGCCGTTTCAATCCGCTGCGCCCAGCCTTCTGCAACTGCTTTTTTACGGGTGAGCGCCACCATCTGAGGCGCTACATCGGTAGCCAGCACGCTGCAACCTTGCCGGGCCAGCCAAAGCGCATCGGCGCCGGTTCCGCAATTGCATTCCAGCACTTTGCTGTTGGGACGATCTACCAGGGCCTGAGCCAGAAAATGCCACACCCGTTCCCGTTGTGCCCTGCCCACCAGGGTATCCGTAAACGTAGCGTCGTAATCGGCGGCAATAGCATCAAATGCAGCGCTCGTGTTCTGTTCAACCGGCATAAGTTGTGGTTTGGCTGGTTTCAAGTCGGCGCAAGCGCCAGCGGTCGATTACCGCTGCCGGCGCATAATAAAAGGTGCGGAAAGCCCGGCGCAGGTTCGTTTTTTTACCCTGCACCAATCGGCGCAGTTCGGCGCGGCCTTGTTGCAGTCGAAACTGTTTGTGTACCAGGCGATGCAGCCGGCGATAATAAGCCGAGGAGTAGGTAGCAGGATACATCATAGCCAGGTCATCGGAAACCTCCCAGTTTTGCTTAGCGCCAAGCATGGATTTTACTTTTTCGTAAAACTTGGTTCCGGGCAGGGGATAGGAAACCGAAATGCCGATATCGTGCGGCTCCAGTTTTTTCAACATGTCGAGTGTCGCCTCGATATCCGCTTTTGTTTCGCCCAGGTAGCCGAATTGCAGAAAAAAACAGACCTCGATCCCTTTCTTTTTCAGCAAATGAGTCGCTTCCGCTATTTCTTCCACTTTGGTGCCCTTGTCCATTGCGTCCAGTATTTTCTGGCTGCCGCTCTCCGCGCCCACCCACACCTGCCGGAGGCCGGAGGCAGCCAAAGCATCGATGGTATCCTCCTTAAGCAGCAGGTCCACCCGGCTCTGTATTTTGTATTCAAATTTCAGTTTTTTTGCCTGTGCCAGGTCGCGGAAACGCTGCGGCCAGCCGGGTTTCAGCCCGAAAATATCGTCGGCCATCCAGAAATGGCGCACGCCAAACTGTTCTATTAAATATTCAATTTCAGCAACAACGCGCTCCGGGCTGCGCGAGTTATACCGGTTGCCGTAGATAGGTTTGGCGCACCAGTTGCATTTATACGGACAGCCGCGCGTAGTGGCCAGGTTGAGTGAAAAAAAGCCGTGCGCCCGCATCCAAACCTGTCGATATGCATCCATATCCACCAGGTCCCAGGCGGGATCGGGGAGGCTGTCCAGATCGTTCAGCACCGGGCGTGGCGCAGTGCGCGTAATGTCCGCATTACCCTCCTGCTGGTAAGCGAGGCCGGCGATATCGGAAAAATCGTGCACACCTGCTTCCAGTGCCTGAATCAAGGCCCTGAGGGTCTGTTCCCCTTCTCCAAGTATCACAAAATCAGCGCCTTCTGCCAGGTATTGCGCTTCGTGGTCGGTGCTGTCACTGCTGTTGACGATGACATGACAACCGTACTTTTTGCCCATTTTAGCCATTTCAAACGCGGCTTCGCGCATGCGGGTGAGGCACATTTTGGTCAGGTAGTTGAATCCGTCGTCGTAAATAACCAGGTAACGGGGTTGTTCACGCTGTAGTATGGATTCCAGTTCTGCAGGAGAATCCCGCAGCGCCGTATCAAACAGCCCTACCTCAAAGCCGCAGGAACGCATCAGCGCTGCAGCATATAGCGTACCGTAAGGCGGGTAAGGTTGTTGCGTTTCCCATTGCTTGCGGTCAAATTTGTAAAAATAGGAATGCGTGAAAAGAATATCGGACATGGAAAGTCTTTGTGTTTAGTCTGATAAAAGTATAAACGTTGTGCTAAGTTTGCTGCTAAAGTTTTCACGAACGTATTTCAAATTGTCGATCGCGCTCAAACGAATAACAGATAACTAACATGCCGAACCATCTCGACCGCCGTTCCTTCCTTCAAAAAACCGCTCTGGCAGGCGCCGCTTTGGCTGCGCCGGACATCCTGTCGTCGGAAAACACCAACAAACAAACCGGCGATGCGCCTGGAAAGTTGTTGGAAAAACCCAAAACAAAACTCAACCTCGGCTTCATCGGCACCGGATTGCGCGGTCAAAACCACCTGGAACTGGCTTTGTTGCGCGACGATTGTGAAATCATCGCCATCGCCGATCCCGATCCGCGTATGGTGGCTGACACCCTGAAAATGATCGCCGAAAAAGGTCGCAAAAAACCGGATGTGTACGGCAATGGCGACCGCGACTACCTCAAATTGCTGGAAGACAAAAACATAGATGCAGTGGTGATCGCTTCGCCCTGGGAATGGCATACCGAACAATGTGTAGCGGCCATGCAGGCGGGCAAATACGTCGGCTCCGAAGTCGGCGGCGGTTTTTCCCTCGATGAATGCTGGCAACTGGTGAATACCCACGAAGCCACCGGTTCGCAACTCATGTTTATGGAAAACGTCTGCTACCGCCGCGACGTGATGGCCGTGCTGCAAATGGTGCGCGAAGGACTTTTCGGCGAACTGATGCACCTGGAAGGTGGCTACCAGCACGACCTGCGCGGTGTCAAGTTCAACGACGGTCAAACACCTTATAACTCCGGCGTCGAATTCGGCCCAAAAGCCTTTTCAGAAGCGCGCTGGCGCACGAAACACGCCATATATCGAAACGGCGACTTGTACCCGACACACGGCGTCGGCCCGGCGGCTATGATGGCCAATATCAACCGCGGCAACCGGTTTTTATACCTCACTTCCACAGCTACAAAAGCCCGCGGTTTGCACAATTATATCGTCGAACACCCCAAAGGCGGCCCCGATCACCCCAATGCTAAAGTTGGTTTTAACCTGGGCGACGTTGTCACCACGATCCTCAAAACCTCCAACGGCGAAACCATGCTGCTCTCGCACGATACCGGATTGCCGCGGCCTTATTCGCTGGGTTTCCGGGTGCAGGGCACTAAAGGCATCTGGATGGATGTGAACAAAAGCCTTTCGATCGAAGGGAAAACGGCCCCGCACAAGTGGGAGGAAGCGCAATCCTGGCTGGACCGCTACGATCATCCGCTCTGGAAAAAATACGGCGCCGATGCCAAAACTGCCGGACACGGTGGCATGGATTTTTTTGTGTTTCACCATTTTGTCGAATGCGCCAAACAGAACATTGCGCCACAAATAGACGTGTACGACGCGGCGACCTGGCTCGCCATCACGCCGCTTTCGGAAGCCAGTATCGCTACGGGAAGCAGCCCGCAGGCTTTCCCGGATTTTACCCGGGGCCGCTGGACGGAACGGAAGCCGGATTTTGCGATGGGGGATCTTTTTTAGAAATTTGATCTGTTTTATAAAGTATGCGATACCTCTCGTTGTATGATGGAACACGGATTTAATGGATGAGACACGGGTTTAAACAGATTTTTTAGTGGCCTGACAGCCACTAATTCCAGATTTTTTAGAATTTGGCCCTTGCGGGCCGGATGGATGGTAGAGGAAAAATAGAACCTTTTTGAATCCGTGTCTCATCCATTAAATCCGTGTTCCATAAGCCACAAGCACAAAATCACAATTATGGAAAAACAATACACCAACGGCGAAATAACCATTGTCTGGAAACCCGATGCCTGTATCCACTCCACCCTGTGCTGGCGTGGCATGATCGACGTATTCAACCCCAAAAAACGGCCCTGGATCGATATGGAAGGCGCTGATACCGAAGCGGTCATCGCGCAGGTGGAAAAGTGTCCGTCAGGCGCGTTGAGTTTTTTCCGAAACAGCGACGCGGATGCGAAACCGGAAGCCATCGACGTGGAGACCATAATAGAGGCAACCTCCAATGGCCCGCTCATGGTTTACGGAAATATCAAAGTAAAAGATTCGGAAGGCAATGAAACGATGAAACATAAGGTAACCGCTTTTTGCCGCTGCGGCGCTTCCGGGAACAAACCTTATTGCGACGGATCGCACAGGAAGATTGATTTTAAGGGGTGATATCAACAAAAACCCCGGACTTTTCACACCTGAAAAGCCCGGGGTTATCCCATAGAACATCAATTATTTATCCAAAAAACTACCGGACAAACAGCAGTTCGTGGTATTTCACCAGCGGCCAGTACTGATCATCCACGAGTGTTTCCAGGTCGTCCACCGCTTCACGGATTTTATCCATTTGTGGCCGCGCTTTGTGGCACAGGATATCCGCTTCTTCGCGGATATTGTCCGCTTCGTGCGTTTTTTCCAGCGCTTTGTGCAGTTTTTCCAGACCTTCCTTGATCTCGCTGATATTGCGCACCACCCGTTTCAGGGCATCTTTCTGATAACCGATCGAATCGTCCATACCAATGGCTTTCATGGCGGCAATGTTGGTCGCCAATGCGGTCTGGTGCTTGATCGCGGCAGGCATCACCATGGAATTCACGATTTCTTCCAGGGCTTTGGCTTCGATGCTCAGTTTGGTGCAATACGAGTGTAGTTGCACATTGTGGTAGGCATCCAGTTCGATTTTACTCATAACACCAGATTTGCCGTACAATTCCAGGCCTTGTTTGGTCGCCAGTACATCCAGCGCTTCCGGCGTGGTAGCGAAGTTGTTCAGGCCGCGTTTGGCCGCTTCCGCTTTCCACTCGTCGGAGTAGTTGTTGCCTTCAAAACAAACGGCTTTCGACTTGCGGATCAGGCTTTTCAGTACAGTCAGGATGGCCTCGTCTTGTTTGACACCTTTGGCCATCAGTTTGTCTACTTCTGTTTTAAATTCAACCAGTTGCAGACCCATCATGGCATTCATAGCAGCCATTGGTCCTGCACAGTTCTGGCTGCTGCCTACTGCGCGGATTTCAAACTTATTGCCGGTAAATGCGAAAGGTGAAGTCCGGTTCCGGTCTGTGTTGTCCAGTTCCAGGTTCGGCAGTTTCGAGATCAGATCGATCGCGCGTTTCACTTCCTGGCCGTCTGAATTTTTATCCTTCGCGATTTGATCGAGCAATTTCGTCATGGCCTCCCCGATAAATACGGAGATGATGGCCGGCGGCGCTTCGTTGGCGCCCAGGCGGTGGTCATTGCCGGCATGTGCGATCGTGGAGCGCAGGATGTCGGCATATTTGTACACCGCAGCGATGGTATTGACGAAAAATGTCAGGAAACGCAGGTTGGTGCTGGGGTTTTTGCCGGGTGAAAGCAGGTTTACGCCGGTATTGGTGCCCATGCTCCAGTTGTTGTGTTTGCCGGAGCCGTTGATACCTGCAAATGGTTTTTCATGCAGCAGCACGCGCAGTTTATGGCGGCGGGCTACGCGTTCCATCAGGTCCATCAACAATTGGTTGTGGTCGACAGCCACGTTGATTTCTTCAAAAACAGGCGCAACTTCGTACTGTGCTGGCGCAACCTCATTGTGGCGTGTACGCACCGGAATACCGAGTTTGTGGCTTTCCGTTTCCAGGTCGCGCATAAAAGCATACACACGCTCCGGAATAGAGCCGAAATAGTGGTCTTCCAGTTGCTGGTGTTTTGCTGCGGGGCGTCCGAGCAAAGTCCGGCCGGTCATCACGAGGTCGGGGCGGGCGCTGAACAAAGCGTCATCTACCACGAAATATTCCTGTTCCCAGCCCAGCGTGGCTGTGATTTTGTTGATGTTGGCGTCAAAGAACTGCGCTACCGGAACGGCGGATTTGTCCAGAAATGCCTGTGAGCGCAACAACGGCAGTTTGTAGTCCTGTGCTTCGCCGCCATATGTTACAAAAATAGTCGGGATACAAAGGGTTTTGCCGTCGCCGACCTCCATAATGAAGGCAGGGCTGCTGGGGTCCCACACGGTGTAGCCGCGCGCTTCAAAAGTGCTGCGCATGCCGCCGGAAGGGAAGGACGAGCCGTCGGGCTCTTGTTGTACCAGAGCGGAACCTAAAAATTCTTCGATCACCTGGCCGTCGTGGGTCAGGTTGAAAAAGGAGTCGTGCTTTTCAGCGGTTTTGCCGGTAAGCGGCTGGAACCAGTGCGCAAAGTGGGTGCATCCTTTTTCTTCGGACCATTTTTTCATACCTATTGCCACATCATCCGCTACCTCACGCGTCAGTTTCTGGCCGCTTTGGATGGCGGCTTTGACGCTCAGATAGGCATTCTCTGGCAAGTATTTTTTCATGGCCTCGTCATTGAAGACGTTTTCTCCAAAGTAGGAAGCAATTTTTTCTGCAGGGCCTTCGCCAAACTCCAACGGGAACGGCTCTACACGGGTCTCCATAGTCTGGAGTGCGTTGAAACGAGTGAGGGACATCTTAAAATCTTGTATATTGAATGATGAATGAAAGTGAACTTTTGTTTTAAAAAAGTGAATCATTTTGCCTCAAAAAAACCATCATCGTTCAAATGCAGAAACATTTGAGCCGACGGCAAAAGACTACCAACAAAGAAATTAGGTTTAATCGCGGTTAGGGCCGCAGTCTGGCTTATTTCACAAACGAAATAATATTGGGGTTGCACTTCAAAATGAGGGCGGCTTCTCCATTTGTCAAACAGGGTCGACATACCAACAAAAACAAGGACAGAGAAGATCTTCAGCAGCATTTATGGTCAGGAAACGTGCTAATTGTGTTGCAAATGTAGCAAATTTTTGCGAAAAAACACAAAATGGGCGTGTTTTTACTTGAATTAACACAATTAAAAATCGAAAGAATAGGGAAGGCAAACTAGCATTTTTGCCAATTATTATTCTGAAAATAAATTTGATCCTATACAATTATACTTTTCCCCTGAAAAAAGATCGGGGTCAATTTTTTGAGCGCATATCCTTTACCTGCAAAGAAATGCCCCGTTCGCCCCGCCAGTACTCTTCCCGAAGGTTAAAGGCAATATCAAAAGGCCGGCCTTTCAATGCCTCGAATGTTTCGCCCAGTCCGAAGGCAATTCCACCAAAAACGGACTTCCCGCCGACGCTCCGAAGGGACAGCCGGACATGGTTGTTGTCGAGCAAACGGCTCTTCCCGGTATCCTCCACGTTTCCCGCAAAAAACACGGGATTCCGGTTGTGGGGCCCAAACGGTTCGAACCTTTTGAGCATACGCCAGAAGGCCGGTGTAATTTCTTCCAGTTGCAGGGGGCTGCAAATATCCAGCACAGGGTTTTCCGCGCCAACGCTGATCTGCTGCTGCACAATTTGTTCAAACCGCTCCACAAAGGCATCGATATTTTCGAGCGGCATCTGCATCCCTGCCGCATGCGCATGGCCGCCGTAGGAATAAAACAGGTCTTCGCAAGCCTGCAAGGCCGCATACAGATCAAAACCCGGCACCGAACGCGCCGAACCTACCGCCCGCCCGTTGCTTTGGGTGAGGATGACCGAGGGCCGGTGAAAACGTTCCGCCATCCGGCTGGCCGCGATACCGATGATTCCCTTGTGCCAGTCAGGACTGAACAGGACGATACTTTTGGTTCCTTCCTGGTCGGGTTGCGCCAAAACACGCTGGCTGGCTTCGCTCGCCATCAGAAAATCTACCTCCCGGCGTTCTTTGTTGCGGTGCACCAGTTTGCCCGCATGATCCAGCGCGCTGTGGCGGTCGGCAGACAACATAAGCCGGACGGCGTCGCGCGCATCGCCCAGGCGGCCTGCCGCATTGATCAGTGGGCCTACGGCAAAAACCAGGTCGTTGATATTGAGCGGCAATGGGCGGTTGGTGCGTTGCATCAGCGCCCAAAGGCCTATACTCGGCGACTGGTTGAGGCGCTG
This sequence comes from Saprospiraceae bacterium, assembly GCA_020847425.1. Classification (GTDB taxonomy): domain Bacteria; phylum Bacteroidota; class Bacteroidia; order Chitinophagales; family Saprospiraceae; genus M3007. The sequence goes on along the minus strand of JADLCC010000309.1, from coordinate 4,309 downwards.
CAATCCAAAATGTGCAAGCACCCTGTTCTCTCCCGTCATGGGTACAATATCGCAGGCAATACTCACCGCCACCAGGTCTAGCAGGCCGGCCAGTTCTTCTGCGGGCGTATTGTTGTGTAAAGCAAGGGCCTGTGCAAATTTGAAGGAAATGCCACATCCGCTGAGTTCTTTGTACGGATAAGGGCAATCGGAGCGCTTGGGGTCGAGGTTCGCTACAGCATCCGGCAACCCGCCTTCGGGTACGTGGTGGTCGCAAATGATAAAATCGATCCCGTACGATTTGGCCAACGCCACAGCTTCATGGGCTTTGATACCGCAGTCCATGGCTATGACGAGCGCACAGCCCTGCTCGCGGGCATATTCCACGCCGGCAATGCTTACGCCGTACCCTTCTTTGTCGCGATCAGGCAGGTAGTAATCCAGGTTCTGGTAAAAGCCGGAAAGGAAACTGTACATCAGTGCGACGCTGGTGGTACCATCTACGTCATAATCGCCGTACAGCAGAATTCGTTCCCCCTGTTGCAGGGCCCGGTCGAGGCGTTCGACGGCCCGGTCCATATCCATCATGAGGAACGGATCGTGGAGATCTTCCCATCTCGGTTTAAAAAAACTGCGTGCCGCTTCCCGGGTGGTAATGCCGCGTTGTACCAGCAGGGTGCAGAAAATCCGGTCGATCTGCAAGGCAGCCTGCAAATGCTGAACCAGGGATTCGTCCGCCGGGGTTATTGTCCAAATAGGGGATTTCATGCGCGTTTTGAAGTGGTTTTGAGAAGCGAAGATAATTCAAAGAAAGAGAAGGTTTATAGTTTTAGCGGTAGCATTGTGACCAAAATAAAAATCCCGAATTTTCCTCAGCGAGAAAAATTCGGGACAGGTCAAAATTGTGCCAGGGAGGCATAATTTAAAATGACTATTAAAAATCATCTTCCTCATCGTCATCCGTTGCCGCAACTTTGGCTACGGCAGGCGTGGCTTTTACTGCACCTGAGGCGATTTTTTCCTTGATTTTTTGTTCGATTTCCAGCGCTACTTCCGGATTGTCCTGCAGGAAATTTTTGGCGGCATCACGACCCTGGGCAATTTTAGCGCCGTTGTAGCTGTACCAGGCGCCACTTTTCTGGATGATATCCATATCGGAGCCGAGGTCGATGATTTCACCTGCCTTGGAAATACCTTCACCAAAAATAATGTCGAAAGCGGCTACCCGGAAAGGGGGGGCCAGTTTGTTTTTCACCACTTTTACCTTCACCTGGTTGCCCACGAGGTTGCCGTCTTTGTCTTTGATGGCAGCGCCGCTTTTGCGGATATCGAGGCGAACGGAGGCATAAAACTTAAGGGCGTTACCGCCGGTAGTCGTCTCCGGATTACCGAACATGACACCGATTTTTTCGCGCAACTGGTTGATAAAAATGCAGCAGCAACCGGTCCGACCGATATTCGCTGTCATTTTACGCATGGCCTGGCTCATCAATCGGGCTTGCAAACCCATTTTGGAGTCGCCCATTTCGCCTTCGATCTCGGAGCGGGGCACCAAGGCGGCTACGGAGTCGATGACCAGGATATCCACTGCGCCCGAACGAATCAGGTTTTCAGCGATTTCCAGGGCCTGTTCACCGTTGTCGGGCTGGCTGATGAGGAGGTTGTTCACATCGACGCCCAGCGCTTCCGCGTAAAAGCGGTCGAACGCGTGTTCCGCGTCGATGATGGCGGCAATACCGCCACGTTTTTGGCATTCTGCTACTGCGTGAATGGCGAGGGTGGTTTTACCGGAAGATTCCGGTCCGTAGATTTCAATGATACGGCCTTTGGGAAGCCCGTAGCATCCCAAAGCGATATCCAGACCGAGCGAACCGGTTGGGATGACCTCTACTTCGATGGCCTGCTTGTCGCCAAGACGCATAATTGTACCTTTGCCGTAGGTTTTGTCGAGGCGGTCTATGGTCGACTGCAGGGTTTTGAGTTTATTTTCTTTTTCGTCTGCCATGGTGTATGCGTGCTGTTTAGGTAATACATGGTTAAAAACAGGGACAAAAATAAACAAAGTGTTTGTAATAAAAAACATTTTGTCTGATATTTTTAAAATATTTGTTTTGCCGGTTGACATTTCCTCAGAAAGAAAACGCCGGAAAACGCCCTGTTCTTGGTATGCTTTCGCTCTAATTTATTGATTTTGAATACTTTTTGAAGGCAATTAAGTCAGGTTTGAATGGTTTGAAAGTGTTTGATCGTTTGATGTCTTCGCTTTCAGGCACTTGCGCGGGTCTTTTGTTCAAAACCACTTTGCGCTGACAATAACACGATTTGCAACAGCAACAAAAAACCTGTACAATTTAAAAATTGCCCTGAGGCAAACATACGGAAATGAAAGGTGTTAATTGCAGGCTATAGAGTTGAAACCTGGCGTTAAACAAAAATAATGGAACTGTATTCCCGCGAATTCGGACAGGGTAGTCCGGTACTGATTTTACACGGACTTTTTGGGTTCTCCGACAATTGGCAGACGATTGCCAAAGGGCTGGCCGATCATTACCTGGTCGTCACGCCCGACCTGCGCAACCACGGGCGTTCGCCCCATATCGGCACGCACAGCTATCCTGAAATGGCCGAAGATGTGCGCGCATTTATGGAAAACCACTGGATGTTTTCGGCAGCGGTCATCGGGCACAGCATGGGCGGCAAAGTAGCCATGCAACTGGCGCTTACGCATCCCGAAGCGGTAGAACGCCTGGTTGTGGTGGATATCGAGCCCGGTGTGGCCGAAGACAACCATTCCTCTATTTTTCGCGCCTTGCTGGATATGGATTTGTCGAAAATGCCCAGTCGCAAAGACATCGAGGCTTACCTTACCGATAGAATATCCGATGTTGGTACCCGGCAGTTTTTATTAAAAAATATTACCCGGGAAGACGACGGCCGTTTCACCTGGAAAATGAATCTGCCCGTGCTTTGGAGGCATTACCGAGATATTTTGTCGGCTGTTGGCGGCGGTGTATACGACAAACCGGCTCTTTTTATCCGTGGAAGCCGCTCCGATTATATCAAAGACGCAGATATTCCGTTGATACATTCCCTGTTTCCCCAAGCAGAAATTGTAACAATTGAAGGCGCCGGGCACTGGGTGCACGCTGATAAACCGAATGAACTGCTGCAAACACTGAAGGACTTCTTATCAAAAAAACAGTAATGATTTATAAACTCAGATTTTTCCCGATCCTCTTTTTACTCGCTGGCGCACTTTCGGCGCAAGGCAAATACTTCGACATTGCCAAAAACATGGAGATTTTTGCCAATGCCTACCGCGAAGTAAACCACTCTTATGTGGACGAACTCGATCCCAACAAACTCATGCGCCAGGGCCTCGACGCCATGCTGGAAGGACTCGACCCTTTTACCAACTACATTTCCGAAACGGACATCGAGGGATACCGCATCCAGATGGACGGTACCTATAATGGTGTCGGCGCCCAGGGCAAACGAATCGGCGAATGGGTAGTGATCACTGAAATTTATGAAAACAGCCCTGCGCACAAAGCCGGGCTCAAGGTCGGCGATGCCTTTATTAATATCGACGGCCAAAACGCCAAAGGAAAAACAGAAAGCCAGGTGCTCGATTTCCTAAGGGGTTACCCAGGTACCAAATCGGAACTGGTGGTGCGCCGCAACGGTGAAAAAAAGGACCTGAACATCACCCTGGAGCGCGGTGAAGTCAATGTGCCCAATGTGCCGCACTCCGGCATCGTGGCCGATGGCGTGGGCTACATCAACCTGACTACTTTTTCTCAGGATGCAGGTCAGAATGTAGGCGACGCGCTGAACAAATTGAAGGAGAAAAACCCGAACCTCAAAGGAGTGATCCTCGATTTGCGTGGCAACGGCGGCGGCCTGCTCAATGAAGCGATCAACCTCGTCAATGTATTTGTACCGAAAGGCGAGTTCGTTTCCAGTACCAAAGGCAAGGTGCCTGAATGGGATATCAGCCTGAAAACCCAACACGCACCCATCGATAAAGACATCCCGGTAGTAGTGCTGCTCGACAGCCACAGCGCATCCGCCAGCGAAGTTACTTCGGGCGCGTTGCAGGATATGGACCGCGCCGTCATTATGGGTCAGCGCAGTTACGGCAAAGGCCTGGTACAAAACACCAAAGAACTCGGCTACAACGCCCGGATTAAACTCACCACCGCCAAATATTACATCCCTTCGGGGCGCTGCATTCAGTCGGTCCGGTATAAAAACGGTGAACCGGTAGATATTCCCGAAGCCGAACGCGCCCAGTTCAAAACCCGCAACGGCCGCATCGTGCTCGACG
>JADLCC010000308.1 GCA_020847425.1 Saprospiraceae bacterium | reverse complement strand
CAAAGCACCTCCAAAACACCAAAACACTAAAACACTAAAACACCAAAAACACTAAAATACTCAATCATGCCACAAAACTTCGCCCAGTACTTCCGCACCCTCCTGATCCTGTTTTCCGCCCTGCTTTTCGGCCAGGTCGCAGTGGTCGCTATTTTTTATTTTATCATAAAACCTCCTGTGAATGAACAGGTGCTCCCCTACGATACGGTGGTGCAGGTTTTGCCGGTAGTGCTGCTGCTGCTGGCCGGACTCGCATTTTTTTTCAACCGAAAAAAACTGGAGGCTGCACGCGCGCAATCCGATATCAAAGGAAAACTGGCCGACTACCGGGCTGCCAGTATCCTGAAATGGGGCCCCGTGGAAAGCGGTACCCTGATCAGCGCCGTTTTATTTTTTCTAACCGGTAAAATATTGTTCGTTTACTACGCTGTGGCCATGATTGCCCTTTTTGCGACACAATTCCCGTCGCGGCAGCGGCTTATCAGCGAACTCGACCTGTCCGTGAACGATCAAATGATCCTCGACGACCCCAATGCGGAAGTGGCTGAAACGGCCAGGCGGTAGACCTGTATCAAAATTTTATTTTGAAGCAGAAAAAGTCAGTCAGGTAGATTGTTTTACCGGAAACTTCCCTACTTTTGCGCGGCTTTTTAAAGACACGGCGCCCGTTACCGCAGGAATATTCTGCCAATAGCGGTAAAAGGGGGCTTGAAACCAAACATCATTTCGTTCTATGGCTAATATCGGTCGTATTAAACAAATCATCGGCGCTGTTGTGGACGTTGACTTCAGCGGTCCGGACAGTAAATTGCCGGAAATTCTCAGTGCGTTGGAAATCACCCGCGCTGACGGCACCAAACTTGTGCTTGAAGTACAGCGTCACCTCGGTGAAAACGGCGTGCGCACCATCGCAATGGACTCCACCGACGGCCTCATGCGCGGCGTGGAATGCGTAGATACAGGTAGCCCAATCGCTATGCCTACGGGCGAAGCCGTTCGGGGTCGTCTGTTCAACGTAGTCGGCGAAGCCATCGACGGTATTGGCAAAGTGGAAAAAGGCAAAACGGCTTACGTGATTCACCGCAAACCGCCTGCTTACGAAGACCTTTCCACAGAACGCGAAATTCTGTACACCGGTATCAAGGTAATCGACCTGATCGAGCCTTATGCAAAAGGTGGTAAAATCGGTTTGTTCGGTGGCGCTGGTGTAGGCAAAACGGTATTGATCATGGAATTGATCAACAATATCGCGAAAGCCTATGAAGGTATGTCCGTATTCGCCGGTGTAGGCGAACGCACCCGCGAAGGCAATGACCTGCTGCGTGAAATGATTGAATCCAACGTAATCAAATACGGCGAGGAATTCAAGCACTCCATGGAAGAAGGCGGCTGGGACCTCGATAAAGTAGATAAAAAAGAACTGGCCAAATCACAGGCAACCCTCGTGTTCGGTCAGATGAACGAACCACCCGGCGCCCGCGCACGTGTGGCACTTTCCGGTCTGACCATGGCGGAGTACTTCCGCGACGGCGACCTCAACGACCCTTCCGGCGGCCGTGACATCCTGTTCTTTGTAGACAATATCTTCCGTTTCACCCAGGCAGGTTCCGAAGTATCGGCACTGCTGGGTCGTATGCCTTCCGCAGTAGGTTACCAGCCCACGCTGGCTACCGAAATGGGTATCATGCAGGAGCGTATCACCTCTACCAAACGTGGTTCGATCACTTCCGTACAGGCCGTTTATGTACCTGCGGATGACTTGACCGACCCTGCTCCGGCAACTACCTTCGCCCACCTGGACGCGACAACCGTATTGAGCCGTAAAATCGCATCCCTGGGTATCTACCCTGCGGTGGATCCGCTCGACTCGACTTCCCGTATCCTCGATCCGAAAATCATCGGCGACGAGCACTACCGCTGCGCACAACGCGTGAAACAGATCCTCCAGCGCTACAATGAGTTGCAGGACATCATCGCCATCCTCGGTATGGAAGAACTTTCCGACGAAGACAAACTGGTCGTAGGCCGCGCACGCCGCGTGCAGCGTTTCCTGTCTCAGCCTTTCCACGTGGCCGAGCAGTTCACCGGTCTGAAAGGTGTACTCGTTCCGATCGATGAAACGATCCGCGGATTTAACATGATCATGGACGGCGAACTCGACGACTTGCCCGAAGCAGCATTCAACCTGGTCGGTACCATCGACGACGCGATTGCGAAAGGCAAAAAAATGCTCGAAGAAGCTTCTAAATAATGATGAATGATGAACGATGAATGATGAATACTTACCGATTCCTCATTCATCATTCATCATTCATAATTCATCATTGATATTATGAACCTAGTAGTGCTCTCTCCCGATAAAGAAATTTTCTCCGGCGCGGTGAAATCCGTTCAGGTGCCCGGTGAAGAAGGCGGATTCCAGATACTGGAAAACCACGCTGCCATCGTCTCTTCCCTCGTGAAAGGTGCGGTCAATGTGGTAAAAGCCAATGGCGAAAAACTGAGTTTTAAAGTAGACGGCGGTTTCGTCGAAATGCTGGACAATGAAGTGTCGCTGCTGGTCTCCGGTGTGAAAGAATAACATTGTAGTTATTGGTTATCAGTTATTGGTTATCAGGGGTTGATGCTCAGGCATTTACACGGAAAATATAGCCAGGTTTGAGTGGTTTGAAAGGGTTTGATGGTTTGAAGTCTTCGCTCTCAGGCACTTGTACCGGCCTTTCGTTATCAACCGTTTTGCGTTGACTATAAATCAAACTGATTTAGACTTGATCATTTATGAAAGCGTCATGCTCTCCTCCGAGAGCATGACGCTTTTTTGTTGGGTTGTGTTTTATGAAGTTAAATTTGCCTTCATCGCGCATTTTTAAGCCCCAGCGGGGCGACAATATTTGTAGGGAAAAGAGTCGACAAAGGTCGTGAGCCCCAGCGGGGCGGTAATCTTTATGGCTATTGCCGCCCCGCTGGGGCTCGCGATCTTCGTTCGTATAAAATCTACAAATATTGTCTTCCTTATGTCTACACGAATTAAGTTTGCTACTTAAAATGCCCTTCACCATGCGATCAACTTTCCTACTTCCTTTTTTTGTCTTTTTCGCTGTTTTACAAGCCACCGCCCAACCCACCCGCTTTATTTCCGTCAAAAAAACCGAAGTCATCGGCGTCGACGGCAAACCGTTTCACATGGTGGGCACCAACCTCGGCAACTGGCTGGTACCGGAAGGGTACATGTTCAAATTCAAACACAGCAGTTCGCCGCGCCTGATACAGGAGGT
>JADLCC010000307.1 GCA_020847425.1 Saprospiraceae bacterium | reverse complement strand
CTTAATCCTCATTTTCCGCGCTACTTTTGGCCTCAAGAAAATTTCCCCATATGCACTCCACTTCCGGTTCTGAAGAAGCCCTGTTTTACCTGTTTTTAGCCGCTGCATTCGGCTCGTTTCTCGGAAACCTGAAATTCCGGGGCAACAGCCTGGGTGTGGCAACCGTATTATTTGTGGGTCTGGCTATCGGGGCTGCCCGCCCGGAAGTAAAAATTCCGGATGTGCTCAAACTCCTGGGCCTGGCTATTTTTGTGTACAGCATCGGGCTCAGTTCCGGGCAGGCCTTTTTTCGGTCGATGAAAAGCCGCGGAGCCGCCAATATGATCCTGGCGGTATTGTCGCTCAGCATCCTGAGTATCTGTGTGGGTCTTTCAGCGGTCTTTTTCGGTTTCGATGCTGCGGGCGCTGCCGGACTACTCGCAGGCATCACCACCAATACGCCGGCACTGGCGGGTTTGCTCGACGCCATTCAGGCCCGGGGCGGCGCAGATATCGAAGTAATGTCGAACAGCGCGGTGGTCGGCTACTCCATTTCCTATCCGATGGGCATACTCGGCCTCATGATCGCGGTAGCGCTGATGCGGCGCCTGTTGCGGGTAGATTATACCGCAGAAGCATTGATGCTGGGCAATGAGTTTCCCAGTGGGCAGCCCATTGTGAACCATACGGTGGAGGTAACGGAACCGTCGGTAATCGGCCTCACCCTGCGGGATTTTACCAGAAAAAACGCCAGCAATGTCATTTTCGGCCGCCTGCGCCGCGACCAGAACAACAGCCTTTGCCATTACGATATGGTGTTTCAGTCCGGCGACCTGGTATCCATTACCGGTGAAATACCCGAAGTAGAACGCGTCAGCGCCTTGCTCGGCCATTCGGTGGAGCAGGAACTTTCAGAAGACCATTCGGTATTTTTGATGCGCCGTATTGTGGTTTCCAATCCCAAAGTAGCCGGAAAAACGATTGCTTCGCTCAACCTCTCGGAGCAATACCAGGTGGTGCTCACCCGCTTGCGGCGCGGCGATATCGATTCGCTGATCCACCCCGGCACTATTCTGGAACTGGGCGACCGCATCCGCGTACTGGCGCGGGAAAACGACCTGAAAGACCTCGAAAAAGTATTCGGCGATTCTTACGAACACCTCAGCCATATCGACCTGTTGTCCTTCGGCCTTGGGATGGGCCTGGGCATTTTACTGGGTTCCGTTGAAATGGTGCTGCCGGGCGGTATTCTGTTCAGCCTGGGTTTTGCGGGCGGGCCGCTGGTAGCGGGGCTGTTGCTTTCGTACCTGCGCCGCTCCGGGCCGATTTTATGGACGCTTCCATACTCTGCCAACCTGACCCTGCGGCAAATCGGCCTGATGCTGATGCTGGCTGCCATCGGGATCAATTCGGGCGCTACTTTCCTCGCTACCATGCTCAGCCCGGTCGGGCCGCTGATGCTGTTTTCCGGCGCAGTTGTGAGCATTCTGGGTGGCGTTGCAATCCTGTTTATCGGGTACAAGGTTTTAAAAATCCCGTTTGTACTGCTTTCCGGTATGATCAGCCACCACCCGGCCAACCTGGATTTTGCCAACAACCTGGCACAGAACAAAATACCGACCTACGGCTATGCGCTCGTTTATCCGCTGCTGCTGATCGGCAAAATCGTTTTTGTACAAATGCTGTGGCAGTTTTTGCCACTCCTTTAACTTTATTTCACAAACTTTGTCAGTTCTATTCGGCCGTCTTCGTTCCCTTTTTTATCAAATGTAACTGATTTCACCATCCCTACGGCAGGCGAATACCAGTACAATGTGTGGATCAAACGCGTACCCATAAGTTTGTATTCAAAATCGTAACTGATTTTCAAACACTTGTAAGTGCCTGCAGAGGTTGTAACCGATTCTTCCGCTTCTACTTTCCGGTTTTTGATGAAATATTTCGTGTTCATTAATTGGAGGCCGCCCAGGCTCATTTTCATGCTCATTTCGGCATCGGGCAGCGACTGACCCGGTTTCATGCCCGGCGGGAAAACGATATCGGTACCATTCACTTCAATTTGCATATCGGCCGACTGGCCGTTGTTCTGTTGGGGTGGCGCCAAAGCGCGCATATCCAGATAAACAGTGCCTTCATGGCATTTCATAGGAAAGGTATTTTGATACATTTCCTTTCCTTTTTCATCCACACTCGTTAGCGCAAATGTGGCAACCAGCGTGTCGGCATGTTGGTCAACACTGGTTACTTTTTGTGTATTGATCAATTCGATTTTTCCTTTTTTATCATAGTGGGTGTACTCTAACAATACACCTTGATGGTAATAATCGTACATTTTAACACAATCCTGAGCAAAGACAACACATGGCATCGCCAGCAGAAACAAGTAGAGAGATATTTTCTTCATAGTAGATGGAATTTGTTTTCGTTGAATGCTAAAACGGTTTAGAGCCGAATGTATTCTGCTATATGGTCCTATATTTTGTCATTTTGATGTGCAAAAACCCGACTACTATCAATGTTATCAAAAGTACTGCTTAGCCCGAACCTTTGATGAGTGTCATGTTATCACCTAATTGTTATCAATCCTTCTCAAGTCGAAAGGGAGCCAAATTTGTACAACAAACCATTCCAGACCATGAAAAAAAGATTT
>JADLCC010000306.1 GCA_020847425.1 Saprospiraceae bacterium | reverse complement strand
CCGAAGTCGACTCCGATCTGGAAGTGCTGGACACCCTGCCTTCTGTGGAGGAGGCCGTGCAATGGCTTCAGGCGCATCCGGTGCCCGACCTGATGTTTCTGGATATCCAATTGAGCGACGGCACCAGTTTTGATATTTTCGAGCGGACAGCCGTGTCTTGTCCGGTTATATTTACCACGGCGTTCGACGATTATGCCATTCGCGCGTTCAAAGTAAACAGCATAGATTACCTCCTGAAGCCCGTCGATAAAAAAGAACTTACTCGAGCACTCTCCAAATTCAGGCAATCCTTCAAGCAGGAAAAGCCGGATGTACAACAGCAGATTCGCGCACTGATCGATCAACTTTCCTCTGCCCCTGGCACCGCGCGTACATACAAAGAACGATTCCTGGCGCACCAGGGAAAAATGAACGTGGTGGTCAGCCAGGGCAATATCGCATGTTTCCAAAAAGACACCCTCATCTACCTGGTCACGACCGACAAGCAACAATTAGTGACGGATTTCGAAACCATGGACGAACTGGACGAATTGCTCGATCCGGCGCTGTTTTTCCGCGCCAACCGCCAGGTTTTTATCCAGGTTCATGCGGTGGAAAGCTATCGCGCCGATTCTTACGGCAAGTTACTGGTGAAACTGAAAGCGCCGGTGGGAACGGTAGTGGATGTTTCCAGGGAGAAAGCGCAGGCGTTTAAAGTGTGGCTGGAAGGTTGAGAAAGTTGTTAAGAGCGTGTTCGGGCGTTTTTTGGGGTTACCAATTTTTCAGGCCCAGCAATCGTTCGCCTAAATCGTTTAAAACAGCCGTTTCATAGCGGGTTTGTTCCCATTTTCGTGGGTCGCCGGGAAAGGCATAACCATCCGGAGCGATGCGGTTTTTCCAGGAATTGATGCGCCATTCGCGTAAAACATCGTTGTCTTCCTCTGCGGGCATCATCGAAATGTATTGCGCCTGCCGCACTTTGTCTTTTGAATTGTTTGCCCGGATGCCGTGCGGCTGGCTACTGTTGAAAATCAACAGATCGCCCGCTTCCATTTTGACCTTTACAAACTGTCCTTCAAAACCAGAAGTATCGGGTTTGAAACGGTTCCGGTCTTCGGGCTGGGTCAACTTCCAGGTGTCATAGGTTCGGAACAACTCCGGGATGCACTGAAAACCGCCCATTTCCTCGTCCACCTGGTCGCCCAAAGCCAAAACGCCCTGCACATTTTGCGGCTTGGTTTCGGGGTCGTAATCCCAGTGAATAAAGGCTTTGTATTCAAACCCGGGGCGCAGCGGGAAGTTCAGGTTGGCGCGGTCAATCGTGACCCACAATTTTTCAGTGCCCCAAATATCTACAAACGCATCGTAAACCCGCTGAACCTGGCGGTTGTTCCAAAGGTGCTGATTGTTGTACACTTCTACCATTCCCGTGTTGGTGAGTTCCTTCATCTGCATTTCGGCACGGGGCGGGGCGTACCAGGTTTCGGGGTCAGCGGGGTCTTTTTCCTCGAATTCCCAGAGAAATTGCGCTGTTCGGAGGGCTTGCTCGCGTGGAACGGCATTTTTTATGATGACATAGCCGTTTTCGAGCCAAAATTGCCAATCGGCCTCGCTCAAAATGCGCAGGGGCTGTCCTTCGGCGAGCGATGTCCGCAGCCGGATTTTGCTACTGGTTGCGGTGGACGGATTGCCCGGCATTTCTTTGTGGGCATTGTTTGGCACCACTGTTGGGGTCATCGTTGGAGCCATTGTATGCATCTTGTTTTCCATATTCAAGTATTTTTTTGTTGAACAGTGTTACAAAGGTGCGCTGTTCAACAGCGGACGAGTTTCTACTAAATTCATTTCTTTTTGAACTATATTGATTTTTTTACAAATTTCACGGTCAAAAAATATGAAAATTCAATTAGAGGCCATCAAGCCGAACAGCGACAGCTCGTTTCACCTGATGCTCAACCCGCGTCTGAACAACTTTTTCTTCTGGCATTTCCACCCGGAATTTGAACTGATTTTCATCGATGGCGCCAACGGCACGCGGCACGTTGGCGAACATATTTCGCGTTTTGAAGGGAGTGATTTGGTGTTTATCGGTTCGAATATTCCGCACCTCAATTTTGATTACGGCATAAAAACCGACTATAAAAAAACGGTTTTGCACATTCACCCTGATTTTCTGGGCGAGGCATTTGCCCAAACGCCGGAACTCGCAGGCATCCAAAAGTTGTTTGAAAAGTCGGCACACGGCATAGCCTTTTTTGGAGATACCAAAGTAACTGCGGGTAAAATGCTTCAAAATCTGCATGATTTGCCCCCTTTTGAGCAGTTTTTAGAGGTCCTGAAAATCTTGAATTTTTTGGCGAACAGCCTGGAAACCGAACTTTTGCACGATACGCCTGTCAAAAATCAGTACAATAAAAAGGCGCAAGAACGGCTCAAATTGATGTACCGATTCATAGACGAAAACTACCAGCGCAAAATTGAAATCTCCGAAGCCGCAGGCGTGTGCCACATGACGGAGGCCGCTTTTTGCCGTTATTTTAAAAAAATGACGCGGCTCACGTTCACTAACTTTTTAAACCACTACCGCATCAGCCAGGCAAAACGACTGCTTCTTTTGGATAAAAATGTGAGCGAAACCTGTTATGAATGCGGCTTTGAGAGCCTTTCGTATTTCAATCGAATATTCAAAAAAATCACGCTTGAAAATCCACTGACTTTTAAAAAACTTTACTTTGCTGATCGGTAAAATGCACGAACCACGAACCCCTGCCAGGCTTAATTCGCAAAGCCAATGCAGCCCTCGGCGTGCATGAAGGCAACCGTTGCAGCATAAAATTTACAGACATGGTTCTTGAAACAATCGAAACAAAAAGGCTATTCCTGAAAGCCCTTTCTCCGGACGAGATGAAGTATATTTTTGAAAACCACACAAAAGAGGAAATTAAAAGAATATTGGGCCACCGTTCGGAGGAAGACTACCAAAAAGAAGCAAACAAACACAAAAATGGCTATTCTAGTTACAACCGGAGTTTCAGGCTGTTTCTGCTTACAGATAAAACATCTGATACTATTATTGGCAGGTGCGGATTGCACAACTGGAATGTCGATCACCACCGGGCAGAAATAGGTTATGTGATGGAAGACGAGCAATACAGGAGAAGAGGACTGATGACGGAAGCGGTGGAGCGGGTCATCGAATATGGCTTTACCTCAATGGAATTAAATAGAATAGAGGCGCTTGTCGGCGCCGAAAATGTTCCGTCTCTCAGACTAATGGAAAAATTTAACTTTATACAGGAAGGGGTATTGAGACAGCATTATTTTACCGCTGACAAATTTGAGGATTCGGTTTTGTTTTCAAGGCTTTACCAGGATTTTAAAAACATGAAAGACTTCTAGGACTCTACGGCGGGCAAATACACCAGTGTTGCCGCATTCTCCGCCCTGAATATCTCGTTCGCCACCCGGTGCATCTCCTCTGGTGTAATGGCGAGGTAAGTCTCCACTTCTTCATTCATCAGTTCCGCGCGGTCCAGAATTTCATAAAAACCCAGGTTCTGGGCTTTGTTGAGGATGCTGGTTTCCGAAAAAACGATCGTGCTCTCGAAGCGGTGCTGTATCTTTTTTAGCTCCCGTTCCTCGATGACTTCCTTTTTCAGCAGTTCGAGTTCTTCCCAGATAGCGGCCAGCGCGTCGTCGATGGAAACACCTGTTGCGGGCCGGCCTTCAATGACCAGCAGTCCCGGATCTATATTGGCGGTGATATAGGCGTCGATCTGCGAAAACGCCTGTTTTTCTTTTAACAAACGGCGGTAGAGGCGGGAGGAATGCCCTTGTGCCAGGATATCGCTGAGCAGGTCGACGGTGTAAAAATCGGGGTCGAGGCGTGCGGGCGTCCGGAAAGCCAGGTACACGGCGGGTACCGGCACGTTGCCGCGGACTTCCTTGCGGATGTGCGCGGTTTGTGGAGGCTCGGGGGGCGCGTTGTGCAGAATAGCGGGTCCGGCCGGGATGTCGGCAAACCACTTTTCCGCCAGTAGCAGGGCATCGGCGGTGCGGATATTACCGGCAATACTGAGCACGGCATTGGAGGGCGTGTACCAGTTGCGGTAAAAACTGCGCACATCATCCACGGTGGCGCCTTCGATGTGCTCCGGTGTAAGGCCGATCACCGGCCAGCGGTACGGATGCACGTGGTACATCATATCGGACAGGTGGTGCCAGCAGTCGCCGTAGGGTTCGTTGAGGCAGGTTTCCTTAAATTCTTCGACCACCACTTTGCGCTGTACGTCCAGCGATTTTTTGGAAATACTCAGCGCCAGCATCCGGTCGCTTTCCAGCCAGAGTGCCACTTCGAGGTTTTCGGCGGGCACAATTTCATAAAACGTAGTGTAGTCGTTGGTGGTGTAGGCGTTGTTTTCGCCGCCGGCACGCTGCAGCGGGTCGTCGAAGTCGGGCACGTTTTTGCTGCCCGCGAACATCAGGTGTTCGAACAGGTGCGCGAATCCGGTTTTGTCGTCGCGTTCATCGCGCGAGCCGACGTAATAGGTGATATTCACCGCTGCCAGGGGCGTGGTATGGTCTTCATGCACCAGCACACGGAGACCGTTGGGCAGTACGGTACGGGTAAATTCGACCATGGAAGTTTATTTTTTTGACTCCGATTCCACCAGGTGATCCTCCAATGGGATAATCGGTTCGACACGTTCGACCTTTTTAGGCCAGCCGAAGAAACGGGAAGTCAGGATAGGAATAAAAAAGAAACTGGCGGTCAGGACAGACACAATCAGGTCGGCGGTCTCTCCTTCTATCCAGTCGGCCCATGGGTGACCTTTCATAAAGTGGCAGGGCAGCGCCATAAACAGTTTGACCCCCAGGATACCGATCACGATAAAAGCGCTGGTTTCCAGAAAAGGGTATCGTTCGAGGAGTTTGACAAACCACTGCGCCACAAAACGCATGGCGAGTATTCCGATAAATACACCGGTACAGATCAGCCAGATATTATCGGTAAAGGCTACTGCCGCGAATACATTATCGAGGGAAAAAGCCAGGTCCATGATCTCAACCGCGATGACGGTGGCCCAGAAAGGGCCCACCAGCCCAAAAGTCAGTTTGTAGAACCACTTTTCTTCCTTAACAAGCAGGTCGTCGTCGGTAGCAGGCGTCGCTTTTTTCTTAAAATACTCGTAAGCCAGGTAGATCAGGTATGCGCCGCCGAGTGGTTTGAGCCACCAGATTTTAATGAGCCAGGCGGCAAAAATGAGGCACAATCCCCGGAAAACATACGCCCCGAGGATACCGTATCGCAGGGCTAACTTTCGTTTTTCCGGCGGCAAATCGAGGACCATGGTAGCCAATACTGCGGCATTGTCCACAGATAGCAGGCTTTCAATGAGGATTAGGTTGAATATGATAATCAGCGAGTTTTCCCAGTCAGCGCCCAGGATTTGCTGTAAAAAGTCCGTCATGGATTAGTATTTTCCTCTTAACAGAGGGGTGTGTAAAAAGTTGAGCGTGTAATTTTCAATTTTCGGCAGCCTGCTTCAGCAGTGCGTCCGAATCGCGCAGTAATAATTCCAGTTCGTGCTGTAGTGCAGCTTTCCGCCGTGTCTGATCGGCAGCCTTTGCAGCCTTTTTTTCCTCTGCTTTCGGGTCCTTTTTCAGTCCTTTTTTGACTGGTGCTGCGGCAGCCTCATCTCCTTTTTCAATACTGTCGAGTTCCGTCTGTAGTTGTTCCTTGCGGCTTTCCAACTCATCCAGGCGTTTGATGACTTTTTCATCCACGTATTGCGCCCGGTCACGTACGGCGCGGTAGGCGCCGCCGAGTTGTTCCAGCACGCCATCGTATTTTCCGGCGTCAAAATTATTCTTTTCCGTTTTGACCATTTGTCCGACGGAAACCACCACATCGCGCATCTGCCCAAAAATTTTCCGGGAATTATCTTTCTCCGTATCCGTACCGAAGAAGTAATTGTAAACAAGTATAGCACCTACAAGGAGTATGCCTATTTTGACCAGGGAACGAATCATGTCTGTTTTATTGTTACGTTTGAGTAATTCGCCGCAAAAGTACGGAAAATAAGTCTGAAGATGGGTTTATAGTTTATGGGTTTATAGGTTTATGGTTGCAACTTTTTGTCAGTGTATAAACCCATAAACCGATAAACCATAAACTTAAAAAATCTTACTGATAATCAGATCGAACACCTCGATACAGATCAAAATAATGATAATCCATTCCAGTTTGCTGCTTTCCCGGTGGAGGTAAAGTTCGCGGAAAACAGAAAGATTGTCTTCCACCACTTTGAAGGTATATTCGATTTCCCGGAAGCGGGTTTGGGTTTCGTTGGTCCTCGACAGTCCGCGGTGGATGCGGTCGAGGTATTCATCTTCCCAGGTGAGGTCGGGGCTATCAAAAATAAAGAGGTTTTCGACAATGCGGTTTTTGGTGTTGAGTGCCCGGCCGATGAAGCGGATCATGTTTTTTCGGCTGATGCGGACCCTGCCTTGCGCTTCCATTTGGGAAGTGAAATGTTGCATTTCGTTCAGCAGTTCATGGGCGCGTTGGGAGTAGAAGTCGAGGGCTACGGAGTGCGCCACATTCAGCATGGCGATTTTGACCACATCTTCCGAGAGGGTAGGCACCTGCATCAAATCGAAGCCGAAATGTGATTCCTGTCCGGGTTGGTGTTCTATTTCATAGTCGTCGCGGAGTTTATCGGGCAAGGTGTGGTCGACAAACTGCTGGAGAAAAACGAGGTTTTGGCTCATGTCGGTATCACTCATATTGGCAAATACCACAGCGCCGTAATCGAATGCGTAGAAATAGCAGTCTTCATCCACCCGGTAAAACAATTCCGAAGGGTTTTCCTGGAGCAAGGTACCGGCATAAGATTCTTTCAGCCTTTTCAGGTGTAATTGTTCGGCGATATAAAAGGCAACGATTTTCATGGAAAGGTTGTGATTGTTGAGATTGTTGAGGGGTTGAGCATGTTGAGGGGCTCCGCGTTCGGTCTGGGAATTTGATTTTTGTGATTTTTTTGAACAGTTTGTTTCTTCAGAGGTTTGAGTACATTTCGGAACAAAGATCGAACAATCTTCGTGAAACGTGAGTCGTGAATCGTGAGTGGTACATTACTCAAGACTACTACTTAAACTTTGAGCAATGCACCACTCACAACTCACGATTCACGTTTCACGATTTCTTCCCTTACCTTTGCCTTGATAAAACTACATTATACTTTTGACTGCAGCTGCGATTGTTGACGTCGCCGTTGGTGGCGTATTAGGTTTGGTTATGTTTGGGGTCGGCTTGTCGCTCACCTTGTCCGACTTTATAAATATTGTCAGGCACCCCAGGGCATTTTTTTCAGCATTGGGTGCACAAATGCTGGGGCTGCCGATCATTGCCTTTATCATTTCACTTTTGGCGCCTTTGCCCGCCGAAATCAAGGTTGGGCTCATCATCCTGTCCGTGAGTCCGGGTGGGGCGACTTCCGGATTTCTGACGTATTTGTGGCGCGGCAATGTGGCTTTGTCGTTATCCCTCACGACGGTCAACAGTTTTCTCACGTTGTTTACCATACCTGTACTGGTGAACGTCGGGCTACAGGTTTTTATGGGCCGGGAAACCGATTTGCACCTGCCTTTTTGGGAAACAGTGAGCCATATTTTCTTTATTACGATGATTCCGGCATCGTTGGGGCTTTTACTGCGCCGCCATTTCCCGGTTTTTGCCGAACGGATCAGCAAACCTGCCAAGTACGTGATGCTGGTGTTGCTTGGCGTGGTATTTACGATCAAACTTTTTGCGGGTGAAAGCCAGGGCGGCGCCGGGTTGAGTGTGCACGATTTTATCCTAATCACCCCTTTCGCTTTGCTACAGAATGCGGCTTGTCTCTTTTTCGGGTATTATTTCATGAAAAAGATGGGATTACCGCATGCTTCGAGGATTACGGCTGCTATGGAAAGCGGCGTTCAGAATACGACACTTGCATTTTTGATCGCCAGTAATATGCTGGGCAACCAGGAAATGGTGAAGCCTGCGCTGGTCTATTCGCTGTATTCTTTCTGGACGGCCTGCCTATTTGCGTACTCGACAAATCGGCTGTACGTCACAGAATAACATTCGCTTAACGAAAGGAAGCAGCGTTTGGGCAGATATAAACCGTTTGTATACAGGTTTCTGATGTACTTTTGTGGCCGGATTGCAACCAGAAGATTCCTAAACTTACACCAAGTTGACTTGTATAGGACAAATGATCTCTAATGTCGCGTTTAGATATTGGGAGGTTTCGTCCGCCCTGTTCTCTAATCTATTACCATCATGAAAGATCTGTATCGCCGTTGGGTGCCCGCTCATCTCCGCTTTTTAGTAGTGGTTCACCTGATTTTATTGAGTCTGTTCAGTTTGTTCCGGTATGTAACTTTACTGTACAACCGGCCTTCCTACTTTTTCCAGGTAGACCGCACGCTGACCGTACGCGAGGCATTTAAAATCGGCCTATGGTTCGATATTACTGTAGCCAGTTACGCGCTGTTATTGCCTTATTTGTTGCTGACCCTTGCCTATATCTGGCCGCGGGAGCACCGCCGGCTGTTTGCTTTTACACGGTTTTACTGCGGTGCGGTCATTCTCGTGTCGCTGATCATTTGTGCAGCAGACGTACCTTATTTCAACTTTTTTAACTCCAGACTGACCACTGCGGCGGTGCATTGGAAAAATAACCTGCAGGTAGCCAAATACATCATTTCAGAGGTAAAATACTATCCGTTTATCCTGATTTGCGCATTTTGTATCTGGGGTACCGGGCGACTGATGCGGAGAATCTGGCACCGTACCTGGTCGCAATCAAGCCATACGCCCAACAACCGGATGCTTGCCACAAGTCTGGCTTCGGTGCTGATGTTGTGCGGACTCTGGGGTGGCGCCACACCCAAAACACCCGATATGAAACGGGCTACATTCAGCAATGACGGTTTTATTAATCAATTGACACTCAATCCGGTACACACCTGGTTTGACTCTTATTTCGATTTCGACATCCATGTAGATAATATTGACCGGGTGATTGCTAAAGTGCAGTTTGAACTGGGTATTACCAAAACGTTACCCTCCTCGCCGATTGCACGGGCACACCATTATCCGCAGGCCGCCAAACCGATGAATGTGGTGCTGGTGCTCATGGAAAGTATGAGCGCCAACCGTATGGGTATTTTTGGAAACCCTAAAAACCTGACTCCCGGACTGGATAGTCTGGCGCGCAACAGCGTTTTTTTTGACAACTGTTATTCCAACGGCATCCACACCAATGCCGGTTTGTACAGTTCGATTTACAGTATGCCCATCATCATGATGCAGCATCCGATGAACAACGGCCGCTCGGAATTCCTCGAATTTACGGGGCTGCCTATTACCCTGCGCGATGAAGGGTACCTCACCGAGTTTTTCTGCACCCACCCCAAAACGTTTGACAACCTGGATGTTTTCCTGCAAAAAAACGGGTATGACTATATCAGCGATCTGGCGGATTATCCGCCAGAAAAAGTTGCGAATTCCTGGGGTGTCGGTGATGAGACCTTGCTGGAATACGCACTTGAAAATATGGACAGCCTGGCCTCGGACCCCAGTGGTAAGCCCTTTTTCTCTACCATTCTGACAATTACGACGCACCCGCCGTTTACCCTGCCTGCTTTTACCAAATTTAAGCCGCGCAGCACTGATCCGATTGAAATTACTTACGAATACTCCGATTGGGCCATCAAAAACTTTATGGATTCCTGTGCCCTCAAACCCTGGTACAACAACACTATTTTTGTTTTTGTCGGCGACCATGGCGTGAATATTCCCGGCCCTTATGATGTACCGTTATCGTACAACCACGTTCCGTTGATCATTCATGCGCCGGGTTTGTTTAACAAGCCGGAAGTACGGCACCAATTGGCCAACCAGACCGATATTTTCCCGACGGTTATGGGACTTGTTCGGCAGGATTATGTGCAGAACACCCTGGGCTACGACCTTTTTCAGGAAAAACGCCCGTTCGCGTTTTTCTCACAGGACCACAAAATGGGGGTTTTGAATGACCGTTTCCTTTATGTGGCCCGGAAATCGGGCAAGGAAACCCTGATCGATTACCGCAGCGGTTCCGTAGAAGATATCAGTCACCTGTACCCGGCATTGGTAGACAGCATGAAAAATTATGCCTGTTCCAACCTTCAGGTGTCACAATGGATGATTGAAAACCATAAAACGGGTAAGGCTAAGTAGTGCGAAGTCGTCAGTGCGAAGTCGACAGTCGGACGTATGGAAGTGCGAAGTTTATCAGTGCGAAGTCATCAGTCGGCAGTCAGAAGTTGTTAGAAACCTTAGTATTTGCCGGTTGCCCACAATAAACCTGCTTCCGATTTGCGGTATTCCGCTACCAGTTTCAGGTATTTCAGTTGTGCGTCCAGCCAGCGTTGTTCGCGTGTGTTGATCAGAAAAACTGAACTTTCGCCCTGGTTGAACTTTTCAATTTCGGCTTCGAGCAGTACCTCATAGTTACGGGTAATATCCCTGTAGAGTGCGATTTGGTTGCGCAGGTTTTCGATTTCATTGGCATATTGGCGCACTTTGTTGCCGAGTTCCTGGCTTTTCTGGCGGATTTCAAGTGCGACCTGATCCATTTTCACCTTTGTAAATTGCCAGTCGCCTCGCGCTTTCCGGTTGATGATCGGATACGCAAAATTCAGCCCCCATTTGATGTCGCGTACAAGAACGTCTGTGCCCGCTGTATTGGATGAAGGGAAAAATGCCCAGCCTGCACCCAATATGTTGTAATTCAGGTCGAATACAGGTTTTTTCTTTTCTGCTTTCAGGCGGCGTTCCACATCCAAGCTATGTAATTTGGCCTGATAGAGGCGCAATGCCGGATGATTCGTTTGAGTTTGGAGTGCCATTACTTCCTGTTCCGGCATAATTTCCGGCTTTAATGCGGAACCGGTAGAAAGAGCGGGATAATTTAGGGCGTTTCCCGGAGCGGACGGTTGTTGGTCCGCTGTCCAGATAAAATTGCGGAGTACCAGCGTCGCATTTTGAAATTCAATACCGGCAAAATTGACATCCATCAGCCGGTTTTGCACCTGAATAAACGTTTCAAGCGTATCTATGGCTGGTTTGTCGCCCTGCAAAAAACTTTCGCGCAATGCCTGGTGACGGATGCGCGCCTGCGTGAGCGTCGATTCAAATACGTTGAGTTGGTTGCCTGCCGATACCCATGTCCAGTAGGCTTTTGCCGCTTCCAGCATCAGGTCGTTGAGCAGCAGATTTCGCTCGGCTTCATAACTTTGCAGGCCTATTTTTGCCTGTTTTAATGCTGCGCGCCGTTCATCCATCAACAAACCCTGCCCGAGCGACCAGTTAAAACCCAAAGTTGCCTGTCCGCCGGCCGGTAACGTAGATTCTTCATTCAGGTAAATACCGGATGCCATGTTGTAGGCGCCTTTTAATTCCAGGCCGGCCCAGGTGGGCAGTTTTACCCCTGCTTCCGTGTATTGGAAATAGGTTTTTCCTGAAAAATTTTTGGTATTCATGTCTGAGTATACCTTCGGATCGAAACCTCCTTTTGCGCGCAGGAGTGCAAATTCGGCAAGGTCGAGTTGCAGGTTCGCCTGCCTGGCCAAAGGGTGATACTCCAGGATTTGCTGCCTGAAATCGGCCCATTCCAGTATTTGAGCATGGCCGAAAAGGCTAAAAAACTGAAGGAATAAGATGATATAACCTTTCATACGATAGATGTCCTTTTTCATTTCCCTTTGCCATTTTTTTCAGGTTTCGGCGCGTCGAATTGCTGATACCAGTCGGGCGGGAATCCGTTCATGACACGCCACATCTCGTACCACACCGGCACATCATTTAATAAAGCAATGCCTTTGGCGCCTCCGCCAGGCTGTACGGCATTCGGCCAGGGTTCTTGCGTCGAATCCTGCGCTACCAGGACACGAAATTTGCCATTGGCACTAATATTTCGATCGATGGCAACAATTTTGCCCGCATAAGTGCCTACTGAAACCCCGGGCCAGCCACTGAAAAAAAATGCGGGCCAGCCGTCGAAAAGGAAACGGACGGTATGTCCCACCTGTAGCAGCGGCAGATCAATCGGCCGGACATACATTTCTACAGCCAACGCATAATCGGATGGTTGAATACTGACAATTGGATCGCCTTCCTTGATAATTTCTCCGATGCCGGGTTTGATGGTTTTTACGATATATCCGTCTTGCGGGGCAGTGATGTAGTAAAAAGATTGTCTCAGCAAGTAGTTTGTCTGATCAATACTCAATTTGCTCACTGCTGCGCGTGCGTCGTATTGCTCGCTGAGGGTACTGAAGCGATCGCTGCGGGTTTTGGCGATTTTATTGGCCGTTTCATTTTTTACGACCTGCAATTCCGTCCGGTAAATAGACAGATCGTTCCGGCTGGAAGCCAACTGGTTTTCAGCAGCGCCCGCTTTTGTTTTTGCTTCCTGAAGTTTGAGCCGTTTGTCCTCCAGTTCGCTCAGCGATTTGAGCCCTTTGTCGTAAAGCGCCTGGGTGCCGTTCAACTGCCGCTGTGCGACAAGCAAATCGATACCGGCCTGCACGACTTTCAGGCTGTCGCTCTCAATCTTAAACCGTGCCTGCGCTATCTTATTGCCAATTTGTTTGCTCTTGCTTTCCAGTTCCTGTTCCATTGCGCTGATCTGGTCGATCAATGCATCCGCCTTGTTGCCATAGGACAGGATGGAGCCTTCTTTGGCGCTTATTTGATTCCCAACCCGATCTACCATAGCAGGGTCGAAATATTCTGATTTTACTTCGGACAGGTGGACAATTGTATCGCCCTTTCTGACGGATTGACCTTCTGTGACATACCAATGCTCGATGCGCCCGGAAATGGTGGCGTGGATGGTTTGTGGCCTTTGTTCGGGTCTTAACGTGGTAACTTTCCCGTCGGCGCGCACATTTTGTGTCCACGGCAGGAACATGAACAACAAAAAAATGGCAAGCAGTGCCAGCATTAATTTTTTGAAATGCCGGTGCCATCTGGATAGCCCGGTTATTTTTATGGACTGCAATTGCTCCAGGTTTTCCGTATGCTGGATGGTATTTTCGGAAATATTTAGCATATTGTCATGATTTGAACTGGTTTGGCAAGGGGGTGACTCGTATTTCGGTTTTCGTGTTTCGTAAAAAGGCAAGATTCGACCATGTCCTTATTCAGCGTCGCCTGGAGTGCCTAGCGTTGTTCTGAACACACGGGGGTAGTGTTCCGTTTTTTCAACCTCCTCAAAAGTACCGTCAAAAACAACAACGCCTTTTTTCAGAATAATAACGCGGTCGCAAAGTGCGGCCAGCACAGGGTCCGAGCTGCTGCTGATGAGTGTCCAGGGTTGCGATTTGTCGGTAAGGTATTGGGCAATACGTACACGGTCGCGGAAATTGAGGTGGCCGAGCGGTTCTTCCAGCGCCAGCAAATTAGGCAAACCGGAAACGGCACGGGCTACCAGAATTTTGGTGACGGAACTTCTTGAAATATTGATTCCACCCGGAAGTAACTCGGTATCCAGGCCTTGCGGGTTTTCCTGGATGAACTCGGTCAACCCGACGGTATCGATGATTTGGAGGATGCGTTGCAGCGGGATATACTGCTGACCCAGGGTAATATTTTCTACAATGCTTCCTTTAAAAATGTCTTCCTTGGAGGACAAGTCTCCGATGTGTTCGCGTAAACTGCGCAGGTTCAGGTTTCGTTTGGGCAATCCGTTGAACAGCAGCGAACCAGTAAAATCCCGTTTAACCACGGACAGGATTTGCATGAGCGTACTTTTCCCCGAGCCGTTGTAACCGGCGATAACAACACGTTCTCCCGCTTTAATACGGAGTGAAATGCCTTGCAAAACGGGTGAATGGCCGTCCTCATACTGGTAACTCAAATCGCGCATTTCTACTTCCAGCGGTTCTCCTTCGTTACAAAATGCTTCCACAGGTATGCCGCCTTCGCGTTCGAGCGGCAAATCGGCTACTTGTCCCAGTTTTTCCGTCGCTGTAAGCACATCATAGCCGGTTTCATGCAATAAAATCAGTTTTTCAACCGATTCGATCACGAAAAGTATCAGGATTTCGGCCGCTACGAACTGGCCGAGATTCAGATCGTTCGACATGACCAGCGCGCTGCCCAGCAGGAGAAATCCGCCTAAAACAAGCACCCGGAAAGCAATACTGCTGATCAATTGCGTCAGTAATATGCGCCAGTGCTTCTTACGTGCATCCAGGTAACTGACGGTCAGCGCGTCGGCCCTGCGGAGCGGAAAGTTGTTTTCACCGGCCAGTTTGAAAGTGCTGGAAACACGTCCGATTTCTTCGAGCCAAAAAGCAATTTTATACTTGTATTTCGACTCTATCAGGCTGGTTTGTATGCCCTTCGGCGCAGTCCAGTAGAACAATACTGCCAGAATGCCAAGCAGAATGAGTGAAAACATCACAAATGCGGTATGATAGAAGGAAAGTAAGAGCAGGCTGAATATGATTTGAAGTATTGCCGTACTGCCTTCGATGAGTATTTTCGGCAGACCTTTCTGGATCGTTAGCGTATCGAAAAAACGGTTTACCAGTTCGGGTACATGCTCGCGGCGCAATAATTCAAGATTGAGCCGTGGAATGCGCAACGCTAATTCGATGGTGGAATGGGTGAAAATCCTGCGTTGCATATGTTCCGTCACAGAGAGTTGCATCAGCCTGAGGATGCCGACCAGCAGCGCACCTACCAGCACAAAAAGCACCATCACCGCCCAGGAAGCATTGATGGCACCTCCGGTAATCTGACTGATAATCGCTTGTATACCAAGCGGTAAGGAAAGGTTGATGAGTCCCGCAACTACAGCATATAAAAAGAGATAACGAATTTCTTTACGAAACTGGCCAAGCAAACGGAGTAAACGTTGCATTGGCGTCAGTGGGTGATTCACGTATTGTTCAGACATGTTATTGAGTTCCTTGTGTCACTTATCAGGCGGTTGAAACGAGCCTTAAACGATATTGGCTCACTCTTGTTTAATAGTAATACTATTATTTTGTTGGAATGGAAACACGACATAATACAGAACACCTGAAATTGCCATGGATTATCGACCTTAACCAACAAACCAAACTATCTTTGTGGTAAAAATAGCAACTTTGAAATTACAGGAAAGACTTGATTTATTATCGGAGCTCGGCCAGTATTTGCGCAGCGGCGGAGATGAAGACCTGGAAACGGCCATCCGGCAGTCATCCCTTGAAAACCAATGGTTTACGGAGGAAAATATCCGCAGCGCACTGAAAGCCATAGCGGAACAGTTTCTTGATCGTGACAAACTGGCTGCCTGGGTTGCTCAGTACCCCATGGCCGATCCCGGATACCCGGAAAAAACGGTTGCACTGATTATGGCCGGCAATATTCCACTCGTCGGTTTTCAGGACTGGCTGTGCGTATTTACAGCAGGTCAGCGCGCAAAAGTCAAACTATCCGACAAGGACAAACGCTTATTGCCGGTGCTCATCCAAAAAATGGGACAATGGCGCCACGATTCCTGGGCGTATACCGAGTTTTTATCGGATACGGACCGGCTAAAAGATTTTGATGCCGTCATCGCAACAGGCAGCAACAATACGGCGCGTTATTTCGAGCAATATTTTGGAAAATACCCGCACATTATTCGCCGCAACCGCAATAGTGTTGCTGTGCTGACCGGACTGGAAACCATTCCTGAATTGTATGCTTTGGGGAGAGATATATTTACCTATTTCGGTTTGGGCTGCCGCAATGTGAGCAAACTATACGTCCCGCATGGGTACCACTTCGATACGCTGCTCGAAACATTGCACGAATACCGCGAAATTGTCCTCCACAACAAGTACAAGAATAACTTCGATTATAACTTTACTTTATTCATTATCAACAATATACCGCATCTGAACAACGGTTGTCTGCTCCTGAAAGAAGACCGTTCTTTGCAGGCGCGCATCGCATCGGCGCATTACGAATATTATGACGATCTGCATGATCTCGACACGCTGTTAACTGCCCAAAAGGATGATATTCAGTGTGTGGTGGGTAAAGTGCAACTCAAGGATCTTCCCGTTTTGCCGTTCGGGCATTCTCAGGAACCCGGACTCGCCGATTATGCGGACGGGGTGGATGTGATGCAGTTTTTGTCGGCGCTGAATTTTGTGCGGGAAAAAGTGGTTTAAAGGGTGTTTTGGTGTTTTCGGGTTTTGGTGTTTTAGGATGCTACGCCCAAATTACTCACAGTTGCTAATAGCGAAGTAGTCTAAAACACCAAAACCCTAAAACACCAAAACACTTTTCTACACCAAAACACTTTTACCCAATTTTCACAAACCTCCCAAATACCCACTCGCTGTGCGCAATACGCAGCCATCCGTCCTGTTCTTCAAAAACCTGCACGGTGTCGCCTTTTTCCAGTCGCCGTAAAATGATATAATCGGTGCCGGGGCCCTGCCGGGTATTGAGTTCATTGGTGCCGTCGACCACACCGTTTTTTGGATTCAGGCGCAATACCAGTGATTGGGCGATAAACTGCTGATCGCCAATCCGGAGCCAATCGCCCGATTGTCCGATGACATGAATGAGGGTGCCGTTTGGGCGTGCATCCACGACCGGAAAATTGGTACCGGCGCCCGAACGAACATTGGCGCCGGTGCGCGAATTGATTTGGCCGAGCCAGGTATTAAAACTGATATCCACAAAGTTTTTGGATACCCATCTGCCCGTTCCGATGCGCAGCCAGCCATTTTTTTCTTCAAAAATATCGACAGCAGCGAATTGAGGTAATTTGGACAGGATATTAAAACTGGTGCCCGGGCCACCGCGAACATTGAGTTCTTTGGAAGTAACCTGACCTGCCGCAAAAGGAGGTTTGGGGTCATTTCCCATGGCCAGTTCGATATCCTTTTTGAACGCCTGCCATTTTTTTTCTTCCAGCATCATTTTCGGGCAGTCTTTGCCGGTAATGTCAAAATGCCGGTACAGGTCGTGGATGCTGAATTCATATTTGCGCAGCAGGTGCGCAGCCAGATCGACGGAGTTTTTATAGGTTTTATTCCAGTCGCCGTCTTTGTTGACGCACATTTCAAATCCGATCACAAAATAGTTGGGTGTCAGGCTGCCTTCTTTAATCCGGTTACCATCCGTTTTATACAAATTGGCGCCGACATGATAGCCGACTTCGTTATCGGGCAGGCACTGGATGATGGTTTTGTCATCCACAATATAATGCGCCGATGCATAGCGGTCGGTATTGTTGAAATAATTCCGATTGGCTTTGGCTGTTGCACCTTTGTCGGTGTTGGCTGTCCAGTGGGCAATCACCCCTTTTAATTTGCGGATAGCATATTCGTTTTGATCGCGCAGAAATGGTCGGTTGCGTTTGTTGGTCAGTAAATCTTTGGTAATGGTCAGCATATTTTATGTGGCTTTGGGTTGAAGAAGTCTGCTAATTTTGCGGTGAAAATAACGGGAGTAGTCTGGAAAGTGTGGCTTGGTTTCAATCTTTTATTGAAAATCGCTGCATTTTGTGAACAGCGCCACACCATTTTACTTGGCCAAAATAACTGAAAAATGCGTTTTGATATTATATCTGTTTTGCCTGAATTGCTGGAAAGTCCTTTAAATCACTCCATTATGAAGCGGGCAAAGGACAAAGGGCTGCTGGAAGTGCACCTGCACCATCTGCGCGACTACGCTACCGGTAAACACAAACAAGTGGATGACTACCAGTTTGGCGGTGGTGCGGGCATGGTGATGAAACCTGAACCTATTGCTGCCTGCATCGAACAATTGATGTCAGAACGAACATACGACGAAATTATTTACACTTCGCCGGATGGGCAACGCCTCGACCAGCAACTTTGTAACCACCTGAGTATGAAAGGCAATGTGATGATTCTGTGCGGGCACTATAAAGGTATCGACGAACGCATCCGGCAGAAATACATCACCCTGGAAATCAGTATCGGCGACTACGTATTGTCGGGCGGTGAACTGGCCGCTGCCGTGCTGGTCGACTCGATAGGCCGACTCATTCCAGGAGTACTGAATGACGAAACTTCTGCGCTTTTTGATAGTTTTCAGGATGATTTGCTTGCGCCGCCGGTTTATACGCGCCCTGCGGAATGGGAAGGCATGAAAGTACCCGATGTGCTGCTGTCCGGCCATGAAAAAATGATTGATGAGTGGCGGCACGACCAGAGTATGGAACGAACGAAGGCGCGTCGACCGGATATTTGGGAGCGGTTTGAAAAGGGAGTTTAGTGTTTTGGTATTTTAGTGTTTTAGTGTTTTGGAACTGCGTTGTTCCAAACTGGGTTGAAGCAACAGCTACATTGTATATATACTTTCGCTCAAGATCTAAACTAATCCCAAGCAGAATCGCCCAAAACACTAAAACACCAAAACACTTTTTTTCTTGTTCAGTTAAAATTTTCTGTGTCACGCTTGTTGTTTTAAACACAAATAGTTTTACATTTGTGATCTGATTCAACAGATGTGTTATGAAACTTTGTCCAAATTGCGCGGCTGAAATTATTCCCGGCTCCAAATTTTGCCATCGCTGTGGCGACAAGGTCGTCGAGCGCATGAAAGACTGCCCATCCTGCCAGGAGCAAAGCCCCCTGGCATCGGTGTTTTGCCACCATTGCGGTTTTCATTTTGAAGGCAGACACCGCAGCGATCATGGGTATCAACCCGTTTATCCGCTCGATTACAATCCGGCCACCCTCACGGAGCAGGTGAAGGCATTGTTTTTTAAAAGCCTGAAACGGCGTATCGAGGAGGAACACGAAATAGCCAGGTACAGCGACTATGTGCACCGTTTTTACGATTCCCGTTTCCGGGAGATATACAGTCTCCGCGCCGAACAAATAGCGGATGATGTCATGACACAGTGGGAACGATTTGGACGAGAAGCCCTGGAGGAAGTGGACCGGCGTCTTGAAACGGCATTTGAGGGTCTGCTCGATTACTTCATCATTCAATTCTGTCCCGATCTCAATGGTGTGCTGCTGCCGCCGTCTATCCTGAAATATGAAAAACTGCAACTGGACACATCGGATTTGTGGCCGATTTTGACCGATTTCCTGGATTTTGAGCGGGAGGAAGAGGTGTTTTATATCGATTTTATCACGATGCCGGCTGACTTGCTGGCCAATGCCTGCAAAAATTACCTGTGTGCTGAGCGCAAGGAAAAAGTATATTTCATCTGTGATTTATCGCTGAAAGGCAACTGTAAAGAAGGTTTTGCGATGACGAACAAGGCCATTTACTGGAGGGCGCCGTTCGACAAAGCCCGGCGGGTGGCCTATGAAGACCTGCGCGAAATCCGCAGGGAAAAAGAATGGCTGACCATTAACGGCCATTTTTTCACAGTAAACCCAAGTTTGAACCTGAAACTGTGCAAATTGCTCAAAAAACTGCGCAAATGGAAACCAGAAAGCCCTCAACAAGTCAAAGTGAGTGGGCGCTGAAACTTTTTTTAAATTTTGAAGGTTTACTTTTTGTCAGTTTTCAAAAACGGATACTATCTTTGCACCCGCTTAACGGCAAATGGAGGTTGTAGCTCAGTTGGTTAGAGCGCAGGTTTGTGGTTCCTGAGGTCGGGGGTTCGAGACCCCTCATCCTCCCAGAAGCAAGAGTCATTCCGAATTCGGGGTGGCTCTTGTTGTTTTTAGGGGAGAAATTAGCACACGGATTAAAGAGATGAGACACGGATTATACGGATCTTGTAAAAATCCGCGCGATCCGTGTCTCATCCGTTCAATCCGCGTTCATTTAATCTTTGTTCTCGTTCACCAACCCTTTCAGCGTAATTTTGGTATCGTTCGGGTACGTATTGGCCGTAACCGTAATCACCTTCTTTTGCTGCGCTTTTTTCATATCCGTGTTGAATTTGGCGATAATTTCGCCGGTGCCGCCGGGGGCGATAGGTTCGTCGGGCCATTCCGGAATGGTGCAACCGCAAGTGGAACGGGCATTCATGATGGTGAGCGGTACCTTGCCGGTATTGGTAAATTTAAAATGATGCGTAACGATATCGCCTTCCGTAACCTCCCCAAAATCGAATTCGGGTTCCTGAAAAATAATACGTGCCAACTGATTGGTATCGGTTGGAAGATCGGCAGTGGCGGGGTTGCGAATCATGTCGGAATTGGCGCCGCCGGATAGTTCCTGAACGCCTTCTTTATTGTCATTTTTGCATGCAAAAAAGGCAAAAACTCCTAAAGTCAGCAACAAAAAACCGTTTTTCATATCAAAGTAGTATTTATGGTGTGTAAATCCGGGCAAAAGTACGTTGGACCCGCATTGTCTGCGCACCTTATTATTCAAAAGAAAAGTGAATGACCAGAACTGTTTTTTTATTGGGCTTTATGGGTAGTGGCAAGTCGTATTGGGGGCGCCGGCTATCAGAAGCCTTGCAACTTCCTTATTACGATCTGGATGCCCATATTGTTGCCGTGGCAGGTAAGAGTATACCTGAATTGTTTGCCGAACATGGCGAAACGGGGTTCCGCACCCTGGAACGGCAGCAACTTCTGGAATTATTGGAACAACCTCCTTCGATTGTGTCAACAGGTGGGGGTACGCCTTGTTTTTTTGATAACATGGCGCAGATGAATAACCATGGCCGGACGATTTATGTTCATCCGCCCATGGATGTGATGGTCGAACGCCTGGCCAGGGATATGAAAAAAAGGCCTTTGCTTGCGGAATTAACAACAGAAGAACTACCGGCTTTTATCGAAAACTTGTTGCAAAAACGCGCGCCATTTTATGAGCAGGCCCAGTTTACACCCGAATGGAGTGGGGAAGAGGAGGTGTATGCCGAACGGCTTCTGCTGGCCGCTACGCTGAATAATCTTTGAAAAACAAACAAAATGTCAAGGGTAAGACTACATTTGTCCAACAAAATATTTTACAGATGGATGTCTATTTTTACCTGTTGGCGGCTTTGTTGCTTGTTGCACTTATTTTTTTGTTCACCCGGAAACAAGGTGGAGGTAGTTTCCCAACTTTCGACAAGGAGCAATTTGTACCAAGAGAACTCTATACGGCTACCAATACACGTTTAGAAAACCTTCAGGCAGAATGGCAAACGAAGGAACAGGAATTGCGCGATGCACACGCGCAGTTGGCCGCGCGGGAGCAGCAGATTTACCACCTTCAACAATCGCTTCAGACACAAAAATCAGAAGTGGAGCAGTTGCAGAACAAATTTAAAACGGAGTTTGAAAATATCGCCAACCGCCTGCTGGAAGAAAAATCGCAGCGGTTTACCGCACAAAATGCGCAACAACTGCAAACCGTACTGGCCCCGCTGCGTGAAAAAATAAAGGAATTTGAAGAGCATGTAGACAAAAAGTTTCTGGATGAAACCCGCGAAAAGGCCAGCCTGAAACACGAACTGCACCAACTCCACACCCTCAACCAGCAACTGAGCCAGGACGCCCACCACCTGACCAACGCCCTGAAAGGGCAAAATAAAATGCAGGGCGACTGGGGGGAAATGCAACTCGAAACCCTGCTGGAGCATTCCGGACTCCAAAAAGGTATCCACTTCCTCATGCAGGCTACTTTCCGCGATGATGACGGCGCTGCAAAACGACCCGATTTTATCATACAACTGCCTGATAACAAGCACCTTGTCGTGGATGCCAAAGTGTCGCTCACCGCTTTTGAACGGTACTTTAATTCGGATGACCCGGCGCAGCGCGACCAACACCTGCGGGCGCATGTCACGAGTATCCGCAGCCATGTCGACAACCTGAGCCGCACCAATTACCAGATGTTGTACCAGATCAATACCCCCGATTATCTCCTGCTTTTTGTGCCCCTGGAAAGCGCCCTGAGCGCTGCGTCGCAGGCCGACCCCAAATTATTTACAGACGCTTTGGAACGCAATATTGTGCTGGTCACCACGAGTAGTCTGCTAGCTACCATGCGCACGGTGGCACATTTGTGGAAACAGGAAAAACAAACGCGTTCGGTGCTCGAAATCGCCCGGCACAGTGGCCTGTTGTACGATAAATTTGTGTCTTTTGTTGAAGACCTTAAAACCATCGGCGCACGCCTGGACAATGCCCGAACGGCTTATGACGATGCCATGCACAAACTCACCCACGCAGCACGCCCGGGTGATACACTGATTGGTAAAGCAGAGAAAATCAGGGAGTTAGGGGCAAGGGCCACCAAGACGCTGCCGCAGGATCTGGTGGACGAGGCGTTGGGGGAATGAGAAAATAAAGGGCAAAAGGCAAAAGGCAAAGAGCAAAGGGCAAAGAGCAAAAGGCAAAGGGCAAAAGGCAAAAGGCAAAGAGCAAAAGGCAAATCCTTTAAACCGCCTTACTTTTTGCCCTTTTGCCCTTTGCCTTTTGTTTTTTGCCCTTTGTCCTTTATTTTTTCTTCAATGCCGCACACTCGCAAAAATCTGCTCACTGATGCGCTGCAAAAAACCTTTGTCATCCGTAATGATTTCAGCCTTGCCCTGTAGTTGTTGTTCAAACTGGATTTCTCTTCCGTAACTGGTGCGCAGGGTGTTGTTTTTATTGACCGGAAGGGCGACGAGGATCGAGTACTGGTTGTCTTTCGGCACCAGCGATTTGGAAATTATCAGTCCGCTGACTGTGCCGAATTCATAGTAGGGATAGTTGTCCAGTTTCAAAATAACCCGTTGCTTTTCCTTGACTTTTCCGCTGCCTGCAATCGGTAATGCCAGTCGCCCGATAATCTTGTCATTTTGCAGGGGAACGACCGTCATGACCTGGTCGCCTTGTTTCACATACTGTTGTACGGTAAGGCCGTTCAGCGATATTTTTCCATCCATCGGTGTGAAGAGCAAATAGGTTTGTTTCCATTTTCCAACATTGCTCACAAGCGTATTGAGGCTGCCCGACAGCCGGCCGGAAGCGCTGGACGATGTTTCCTGCTGGCCGAAGGATGCGCTGCTGATGTTGTTTTGCAGGCTGATAATTTCCCTGCGTTTTTGCAGGATATTTTCTTCGTACTGGTCGCGCTGGCGTTCCAGTTCGGCCAGTTTGGTGCGCTCTTTTTCAAAGTCCACGCGGGAGGTGATACCCTGTTCGAAGAGTTCTTTTTGTTTTTGATAGAGGTCTTCGGCAATTTTCAGTTGGTCGTTGGTGCGTTTGAGCGCCTTTTGTTCAAAGACGATACTTTGCTGTAACTGATTGATTTGCTGGTTGATAGAATTGATATTGGATTGTACGGACGCACTCCTGTTTGCTCTGCCGAATTTAAAATCGTTCAGGGTGCGGACAAAATCGGCGTAATCGCCCTGCAACTCACCTAATACCAGGCTGTCGGGCTGCTGAATATCGCGGAATGCATCTACGCTGAGTTTCTGCCAGGTATTGAGACAGGAATCGAGCAAGAGTACATCGCTGTATCGGGCAGTGCTTTGGATAACTGCCAGCAGTTGGTTGGTTTTGACACGGGCTGTATCGCTGACCAGCAATTTGGCAATGCGCCCGTCCGCCCTGGCAATGACATCGACCGGTGGGGTAGCGGTTGTGACGATCACTTTGGCTTCCACCACATCGGGATACCGCACAAACCAGGCTGCGGCCAGCATCATGGCAAAGCCGAGCAAGGCGATGCTGGTGCCCCAACGCACCAGCCAGCCGGGCGGTGTTCCCAAAATCTCCTGCACATCTTCGGAGCGAAGTTCTACGTATTCGCGATCAGCCATTTTTTTGTTTTTGCGTGTTTTAGTGTTTTGGTGTTTTAGTGTTTTGGAGGTTCGTTGCCCTAAATTGGGTTGAGCTAATAGCATTATTGTTAGGTACATTCGCTTAAGTCTTGAACTAATCCCAAGCAAAATCGCCTAAAACACAAAAACACTAAAACCCCAAAACACTAAAATACCAAAACACTTTAATTACCCAGTTCCAGTTGCTCCCTTACCAACCGATAATAAACACCTTTTTGGTTGGTCAGTTCGGTATGGGTGCCCTGTTCCACAATTTCTCCTTTTTCCAAAACAATAATCTGGTCGGCATTGCGCACTGTGCTGAGGCGGTGGGCGACAATGACGACAGATTTATTGCGGAACGCTAGTTCCAGGTTG
Organism: Saprospiraceae bacterium; assembly: GCA_020847425.1. Lineage (GTDB taxonomy): Bacteria > Bacteroidota > Bacteroidia > Chitinophagales > Saprospiraceae > M3007. The sequence continues at coordinate 218 of JADLCC010000306.1, read as the reverse complement.
TGCATGATCACCCGTTCATTGTGCGCGTCGAGCGCATTGGTGGCTTCATCAAAAAAGATATACTGCGGGTTTTTGTAAATAGCCCTGGCAATCAGGAGCCGCTGTTTTTGTCCCTGACTGAGTCCGTTGCCGTCCTGGCCTATTTTGGTATTGTAACCCAGCGGTAGCGATTCTATAAAGGATTGAATATTAGCCACTTTTGCGGCATAGAGCAACTG
>JADLCC010000305.1 GCA_020847425.1 Saprospiraceae bacterium | reverse complement strand
CTAAAAACGGTTGGTACATCATCAGCGCATGGTTTTCCGCAACATCTTCTTCCCCCAACAGATCACCGGAAGATTTGTCCAAAACGCGGCGCCTGATTTGGTTGTGCCTCGAATAGCCGCCCCAGGGTTCATGTTGTATAAAGTGTTCACTTTCAAATACTTCATACCTGAATGCGCTGGGCGTATTGCTTCGGATAGCGCCGTGTAAATCAGTATCCGAAAGCCACACTTCTACCTGGAAATCATGCGGCGTATCGTTCCGGATTTGCAGGTCGATATAATTATAAGCCAAAGTAGCGCCCGAACCGAAGGGCAGGCTGCGGGCTTCATCCGGAAAAACATCGTAGCTGTGCCGCCAGCGCTCGGTGACGGTGAGGGGCGTATGCAGCGCCATCCAGTACAACAGGTTGCCCATTTGGCATAGTCCGCCGCCGACGCCTTTCCGCAACCGCCCGTTTTCGAGCACGAGCCCTTCCAGATACCCTTTTCGGGCGGTTGGGTTGCCGACCAGGTACCAGAAAGAAAAGGTTTCGCCGGGCCGGATAACTATCGCGTTTATTTTTGCAGCGGCCAGTTGCAGGTTGGTGACTTTATTGACTTGCAGGTACATATCGAGCGCCTGCAAGCGCCGGAACAGGGGTGTCTGGTGTTGAAAAACAATTGTTTCAAGCGAGGATTCCTGCCTGACTGCCCATTTTTCAGCACCCCGAAACCAGCGCCAACGGCGTTTCCAGGTGTAAAAGCAACGGCCCATATAACGGCGCAAGGCGGTTCTGTTGCGGGGCGGATCGATAGTAATTGGTTTTTTGTATGACATCAGTAGTAAAAATCCCTTTTTCAACCGTTTATTTGCAAATAAAGACCAAATAATGACACCCAGCTACCACTCCTTGTAAAAGTCTGGCATGAACTTTTCTATACAGATGAAGTATCGGCTAAAAATGCCAGAAAACATACTCTTTGGTGAATACTTTTCAATTAATCCTGTATAAAAAAATCGGACAGCGATGGCACTACGTACGCCTGTCGAATGCGCCGGACCATCAGATCATCACTGAAACGGGCTGCTGCGGGCAAGCCCCGGACAGCACTGTGCTCCGTCGCTCCGATACCGCCGCCACCGAACCTGTTGCCATGCTCCGCCAGGAGGCTGAAAAATGGGCGGCAGAGGGCTACCACAAACCCCATCAGAACAACCTACAGGTGATGACCCTGCATTTCCAGATGCCGCGCTGGAGGGGGTATCCGTCCGGAGCGCCCTGGTACGACGACTGGGTGACCGGTTACCTCGACCCCATCGAGGCATTATTGACGGCTACCAAAAACGGGATTCCGAGGGGAAATGAACGTTTTTCGGGCAATTACCTGCACCATTATGCCATTTTTAATTCCGACCTCGCACTGGAGGCCGTAGAAAAAATAGCGGCGGCAGCACCCGTCAAATTTCTTCTGGACATCCATATTGGCCGCCGGGAAAAGCAGGTGCAGATCCCCATCGACCCCAATGTGCCCGAATACCTGCGTTCGCTTTTCCGGATTGTGGAAAAATCGGCGCGCACCATTGCCAGCGAATTACCTGTTTTGTTCCCCGGAGATCCAATGCAACCTGAATTGGTTCCGGACACCAGTTACAAACGTGTTCTGGGCGCTGATGCGCTTCGCCTGCGGCAATTGTTAAAAGAAAAATGGAACTTCGATTCCAGTTTCTGGGACCCGCTCACCCAGGCATCTCCTTCGGAAGTGGTATTTCTGAACGGTATGCCCGAAGATAAAAAACAGCAGGTAGCCACCTGGATCCGCGCGCGGATGCAGCATCCGCTTTACCTGATAGATTGTGAAACGGGGCTTTTTGAGATCAGTCCAGAACAAATTTTTTCCAACGCACATGAAGGAATGGTGTTCGATGCCTCCCTCGAATGGGTTATTTATTTTTCCCACCATTATACCCTGACGTTTGGCGGCGACTGGCTGGTCGCAGCCGTCAAAGACCTGTACCGCGACGAGCCGGAACTGCTGAATAACTGGTAACGGCCGGCATCGACGGGGATTCCTGCGCATCATTCTTTTTTTAGCCTTAGAGAAGTGTTATATTGATATTAGTTTAGGTTAAAAGGATTGTAAATTATTGATTATCAGCACTGATAACCAATAACTAATAACGAATAACTACTTATACGCAGGAGAATGCGATATTTGCAGCCGTTTTTAAATAAGTATACTAATGGCTGCCAAAAATAAACAGCAAAACAAACAGGCTCCGGTCAAAACAACGGCCTCCAAACCAAAGCCTGCGGCGCCCCCGGCGCGTACAACAACTTTTCTGCCAGGCTTCTGGCGCAACAACTGGATGCCTGCCGTACTGCTGATGGCACTGGCATTCGGGTTATACGGCGCTTCCATTTCCTTCGGCTACATGCTCGACGATCAGATGGTCATCTGGGGCAATGCGTATGTGCAGAAAGGATTTGCAGGCATGCGGGAGATTTTTGCCTACGACAGTTTTATGGGCTATTTTCAAAAACAACAGTTCCTGCTGGAAGGCGGGCGCTACCGTCCGCTGAGCCTGGCCACTTTTGCTGCTGAAATTGGTATTTTTGGAAAAGACAATCCAAACCTGATTCATATCAGCCATTTCGTCAATATCCTGTTGTATGGCGTCACTGGTATTTTCCTGTACCGCATTCTGGCGGGTTTGTTTCCGCTGAAAGAAGGTGGTCGCTGGTATTTCGGCGTACCGTTTCTGGCTTCCGCTTTGTTTGTGTTGCATCCATTGCACAGTGAATGTATCGCCAACATCAAAGGCCGCGACGAGATTCTGGCGCTGCTGGGCGGTTTGGCGGCCCTGTATGCTACGTTGAAATATTTTGATACGCAGCGCAAACTTTGGTTGTGGATGTCCGGACTATTTTTGTTGCTGGGCGTACTTGCCAAAGAAAATGCGCTGACATTTATTGCCATCATTCCGTTGACGGTGCTGTTTTTCACCAATGTTTCCGGCGAACGCAACTTCTCCGCAACGTTGCCCTTGCTGCTTGCAGGTATGTTGTTCATCTTCTTCCGGTATAAGGCGCTGGGTTATATGCTCAACCACGGCAACGATACAACGGACCTGATGAACAATCCTTTCCTCGGTATGACCGGCGGAGAGCGACTGGCTACCATTTTCCTGACCCTGGGCTGGTATGTGAAACTGCTTTTTGTGCCGCACCCGCTCACACACGATTACTACCCGTATCATGTGCCCAAAGTCGGTTGGTCTGATTGGCGCGCATTGTTGTCCCTGGCCTTGTATGTGGGCATGGGCGTTTGGGCGGTAATGAACCTGAAAAAACGCAAAGTGCCGGCGTACACGATTTTATTTTACCTGTTTACGCTCAGTATCGTTTCCAACCTTTTTGTTTCCGTAGGGACGTTTATGAACGAACGATTCCTGTACATGCCCTCGGTTGGTTTTTGTATCCTGTTGGGTTGGTTCTTTGCCCGAAAATTGCCCGAACTGATCAAGGAAACGGAAGACAAACCGAGTATCCTCGGCGCCATGATCGTGCTGGTTGTAGCCGGATTGTTCGCTGTGCGCACCTACACCCGTGTGCCCGACTGGGCTACTCCCATGACGCTGAATAAATCCGCCGTAGTGACCTCTGAAAAAAGCGCGCGCTCCCATTGCTACTATGTCACGGCTTTGTACAAAGACCAGTATACCGCCGTGAAATCAAAAGATGTATCTGTGAAAGGCCCGATCGTCGATACCATGGAGTACCACATCAACCGCTCGCTGCAAATCAACCCGGATTACGGCGCTGCGTTGATCATGAAAGCGGCTGTGGCGGCTGCCCGTTTCGACATCGACCACCAGTTGGACAAGTTTTTCCATGAAATCGAATATGTCATGGAGAAAATACCATATAACCCCAATTTCAGGGATTTTCTGGATAAATACATGGTGTACCTGAATGGCTCAAATGCTGATAAATACATGGCTTTTTGCCACCGGGTAGGCTATGATTTTTTCTTTAAAAAGAAAAACGACGCGAAAACGGCCGAAAAATTCCTGATTTACGGCCTCAACCGGCAATACGAAGACATACGAATTCTCGACGACCTGACGGAAGTGTACACCGCTTTGGGAAATACCACAAAAGCGGCGGAAATGAAAGCACGGGCCGATGCACAACGTTGAGTGAGCAACATGAATCATGCGAATCAGGGGTTAAAACTGATTCGCACGATTCATCTTTGTCCTTTACTTTTTTCTTCAAACCAAGTATCAACTGGAAATCAGTTTGAGTTATTTTCCGTACAAATGCTTGAGTATCAGCACTGATAACCAATAACTAATAACTTTTTATTCCATGAAAGTCACCGAACACTTCAAAAAAGCCAAAGGCAAAACGCTCGTTTCATTTGAAGTACTTCCACCCCTAAAAGGTGGCAGCATGCAGGCCATATTTAGTACGCTGGATGCACTGATGGAATTCAAGCCGCCGTTTATCGATGTAACCTACCACCGGGAAGAGTTTATTTATAAAAAACGGCCTTCGGGGTATTATGAAAAAACGGCCATCCGCAAACGCCCCGGAACGGTGGGTATTTGTGCGGCTATCATGCACCGCTACGGCGTGGATGCTGTGCCGCACCTGATCTGCGGTGGGTTTTCAGTTGAAGAGACGGAAAATGCATTAATTGACCTTAACTTCCTGGGTATCAATAATGTATTGGCACTTCGCGGCGATGCGCGGCAGTTTGAAGACAAGTTTATTGCGGAAGAAAACGGGCACAAATTTGCGCTCGATCTGGTGCACCAGATTGCCGGTATGAACGAAGGGCGCTACCTCGATTTGAACATTCAAAATGGCGAACGCACCGATTTTTGTATCGGCATTGCCGGCTACCCGGAAAAACATTTTGAAGCGCCCAATTTTGATGTCGACCTGCAATACACGAAAGAGAAAGTGGACGCCGGCGCAGGATACATTGTGACACAGATGTTTTTTGACAACAAAAAATATTTCGAATACGCGGAAAAATGCAGGGCCAACGGGATCGATGTGCCGATCGTAGCGGGCCTGAAACCGCTGACACGCCGCTACCAGTTGAGTTCAATCCCGCGCAAGTTTTTTATCGATTTTCCGCAGGACCTGGTGCTGGAAGTGCAAAAAGCCAAAGACGATGCCGCAGTGCAGCAAATTGGCCTCGAATGGTGCATCCAGCAATCTAAAGAACTCAAAGCGGCAGGCGTTCCATGTCTGCATTATTATACCATGGGCGACACGGAAACATCCAAGAAGATTGCCGGCGCGTTGATATAAACTTGTTTGCAAGTTTCCTTTATAAAATTCAGATTCATGTTCCGTTTTTGGGTAGTTATGGGTATCGCAATTGCGTGCTTTTCGGCTTGTAAAGGCAACGGCAAGCGCGATATCAAGGCATACTATTTCCCGACGGATGAGCTGCGCAAAGGACTTGTGTACGAGTACGAGGTGACCCAGAATGGCGTCGCCACGCCCGAATACTGGTATTACCGCTCTTTTCTGCGCGATAGCGGGCTCTTCCTGACCAGTACTTACTACGACCAGTTTTTTCAGATCGGACAAATCTGCCGCGAAAAAATTGTGGAAAACGGCTCCCAGGCCCGCGAATACTTTTTGTACGAACCAGATTCGCTCACCGGCGGGCAAATACAAACCAAAGCGCTGATTACGGCGCCCGATATTTTTCCGTTTCAGGTAAAAGACTCCACCGGCGTTTTTTTGTTCAGCGTCAATTTTCACCCGCCCGACGATTCGCTGGCAACGGTTTATGTGGTGCGCAACCGCCGCTTTTTGGGCGATGCGCCCGAATACGAAATACTCAATAAAAAACTTCCCTGTGTCCGTTTCGGCCTGCGCGAAGCCATCGGCAATGAAAAAGAAGGCAGTACGGAAGTGGAAGGCTTCGGGGAAGAATGGTATGCAAAAGGCATCGGACTCGTACGGTACAGCAAAACCTACGGCAGCGGCAGCCTGAAAATCGAAGGCCGCCTGACCAATATTTTCCCAATGACAGTGCTAGAGCAAAAGGCGGCCGAATATTTTGGGGAATAATCCAAAAGTCAAAAAGCAAAGGGCAAGAGGCAAAGCGCAAAAGGCGCGGGCACACTTTGCCCTTTGCTTTTTGCCCTTTACTTTTTCAACTATTGCCTTTTCAAAAACCCCATCAGCGCCGCCTCGTAAGCCGCGCCGCCTGCCTTCCAGAGTCCGTTGTGCCCGGCATGCGGAATCAGGTACCACTGCTTGTCCACGGATGCGATACGCTCGTAATTTTGTCGGCCGAGTTGCCATGGTATCCGTTCGTCGCTGTCGCCGTGCGACACAAAAACGGGTTGTGTGATTTGCCGCGCCGATTCGGATGGCACTACTGCATAAGGATCAAACCGGGCAATGGTGGCAGATTTGTCCAGCGTGTGCCGGGCCAGCCAGGGACTTCTGATGCCGAAATAATTTTCCCCGTATTGTTCCACCACCGATTCGAGGCTGTTAAACGTGCTTTCGATGACGCCGAATTGCAGGCGTTTGTCGTGGGCCAGGGCCTGCAGCGCAATAGCGCCGCCCAGGGAATGACCCATCACCCCGATTTTTTGGCTGGAATCCCGCGCCAGGAGCATATCCACTACGGCGCTGACGTCCTGTTTTTCATAATAGCCGAAGGTGCAGTATTCGCCGCCGCTTTCGCCGTGGGCCCGCAAATCGAGCAATACTACATTAAAACCTTCGCCTGCAAGTTTTTCAGCCACAGGTAAAAAAAACTCTTTGCAACTGCTGATGCCATGCAGCAAAATGAGGGTTTTGGCGGGGCTTTTTTGCCTTTTAGCCGACTGAAGTGTCGAATAAGCCACCGGTGTGGCTGGCTGGGGCGCGGCGATGTAAAAGCCCTTCAACACTATGCTATCGGTTGTGTGCAGATCGAATGTTTCCGCCTGGAGCCCGTAATTTTCAGGAAGCGCGCCGCGCGGAATGCGCCATGTCGCCTGTTCCGGATTCTGGCGGAATGGTTTGATGGGCCAGTACGGCAACGCCTGCTCCACTGCCCACCAGCCCAGCAACAGCAAAAATGGCAGCGACCAGGCCACTACCCGCAACAATCGGCGCATTATTTTTTTCATAGTACAAACAACGGTATACTCCGGAATGGTGTTATCCGTTTTTCGATAAATTTCGTATGTTTTTCTACCACATAAGTGCCGAGTTAAGGTCAATTTGAGTTGTTTTTTATGCAAATGCTTGAGTATCAAGCCTGATAACGAATAACTGATAACCGATAACTATTTAGGTACTTAATTTGCGCCAAATTCTACCTTACACATGAGATACCTCCCCTTCTTGCTTTTGGCTCTGCTGCTGACCAGTTGTGCCGTTCATCCCAAAAAACCTTTCGATACTTCCATAATACCTGCGGCTCCCAACTACGCCGAGCTCCGGCACTGGGCGGCGCATCCGGATATAACGGACCTGGCCGACCGCACCCCGCAGGGTTTGACGGACGAACAAAAGACGTCTGAAGTGGATGTTTTTTTCCTGTACCCTACTACCTATACCGGCAGCAAACGCAGCGAAAAATACTGGAATGCAGACGTGAACGACCCGAAAGTGAACAAAAAGACTGACGAAAGCAGTATCCTGTTTCAGGCATCTATTTTTAATGGCGCCGGTCGGGTGTATGCGCCGCGCTACCGGCAGGCACATTTGCACGTATTTTTCACCAAAAAAGACACGGCATCCGCCCGCGCAGCCCTCGATGTTGCTTACGCAGATGTAAAAGCAGCGTTCCAGTATTACCTCGAACACTGGAACAAGGGCCGGCCGTTCATCATTGCCGGGCATAGCCAGGGCGCGCGGCATGCCATGCTTTTGATCCGTGAACTGATTGAAAACAAACCGCTGGAGCAACAACTGGTGGCGGGCTATATCGTCGGCTGGCCGGTACAAAACAATTTTTATACACAACTAAAACCTTGCGCGACGCCGGAAGAAACGGGCTGTTTTTGCACCTGGCGCACCTGGGAACGCAAATACGGCCTGCGCAATGCGTTTCAGCCGGAAGTTGTGTGCACCAATCCGTTGACCTGGAATTGTACGGAAGGACAGTATGCCGAAAAGGCTTTTAATACTGGCGCAGTGATCCGGCCCTTCAATACCCTGCGCCCACAAGTGACTGACGCTGAAGTGTATAAAGGGATTTTACTGGCCAATAAACCCAAATTTCCCGGCAGTATTTTGCTGGTGAAAAAGAACTACCATATTGGCGACCTCAATTTGTATTACCTGAATGTACGGGAAAATGCCCAGGCACGGGCGAAGGTGTTTTTGCAACGACCCAAATAGACATAACTCATGCGAATCATGGGTTAAAACTAGTTCAAATCGCTATGGATTTGTTGAATTTGCCCCAACCCGGGTGTCATCCTGAGCGCAGCGAAGGATCTGGCCGGGCGTGAAAAGCAATATTCGCACTTTTGCTGGGGCAGATCCTTCGCTACGCTCAGGATGACACCCGGGTTGGGGCAGTTTTAGCCATATTTTGGCGATTTGGATCAGTTTTAACCCCTGATTCGCATAACTCATTCCGCATTTTTGAAATTTCCAAAATTTGGGATCAGGTTTGCCCCTTATGCCTTCGGCAGGGTAAGTTTCATCTGCGAGATCCTGCGGTCGTCCGCAGCAGTAATGGTGAATAAAAACCCGTTCCAGGCGATTTCCACGCCCACTTTCGGGATATCTCCCCGGATTTCCAGGGCCAGCCCGGCCAGGGTGTCCGCATTGCCTTTTACGGGGTCGAAAACGGCGGCATCGAGGCCGGTGATGCGGCAGACGTCGTTGAGCAGCGTTTGCCCTTCAAAAAGGTAATTGTGCTCGTCCAGTTTCCGGTACCGGATCTCGCTTTCTTCATCAAATTCGTCGCGGATATCACCGGTCACTTCTTCCAGTATGTCTTCCATGGTGACGATACCGGCGCTGCCGCCGTATTCATCGACGACGATAGCCATGTGAATTTTCTGTTGTTTAAATTCTTCGAGCAACTCGCTGCAGCGCTTGCTTTCGGGCACCAGCATCACATTGGTGCGGATGAGGGGCTGCCATTCAAAATCGGCGGGTGCATTCAGGTGCAGCAGCAGGTCTTTGACGTACAACATGCCGGTGATGTAATCGAGGTCGTCGTCGTATACCGGCAGCCGCGAAAATTCGGATTCGCGCACGACCGCGAGCAGGTCGTGAAAACTCATTTTAAAATCGACGCCCACCACTTTGGAGCGCGGTTGCATGACCTGTTTTACCGTGACATCGCTGAATTTGACAATACTTTTCAGGAGTTCCATTTCCCGCTTTTCACTGGTAATGGCCGGGTTGCTCAACTCCTGGACAGGGTTGTTTTCGCCTGTCTTCGTGCGGTTTTCCTGGAGCAAAAACGGGCGAAAAAGGGTTTTCCAGAATTGGATAAAATATCCGAGCCGCAGGAGTAAAAACGTGGCCCTTGTGCTGCTATTCTTCTGAATATCAATCTTTTGAATGCCCCAAAACAACAAGCCAAACAAAGCGGCCCACAGGATGCCTGCAAGGCCCCAGATGACTTTCCCTGACCAGCCCGACCATTGTGCCGCATCGTGCAAGGCTGTTCTGACCAGAACGGATGACATTAGCCCGGCCACACTGGAGACAATCAATAAAACTGCGAGGAACAAACGCGCCAGCAAGAGGGCAGCGAGGGCCGGCCTGACACCTTCCTGCCCCAGACGGTAAGCGCGCTGAGCGGCAGCGCTGTTGTCCTGACCCAGTTGATCCAGTTCATGCGGAGATACCCCCACCAGCGCTCGTTCGGCCAGGGTGACAAGGAAGTACAACAAGAAGCCAAAGAAGAACCAGAACATCGCTTGGGCGAAGTGCAAAAATGAGAGGAAGGGAAGAAATTCGAGGGGGAGATGTGTTTTGAAAGTCAATAATCCGGGAAATGAGCTCCCCCTCGAAAACTAATGGTTAGAACGGCAGATCATCGCCCTCCGCCGCAGGTGGAGGAGCATCCGCAGGCATGGTTGAGCCGCCCGTGCTGCGCATTTGCTGATCTGCGGCGGGGAAACGACTGTCGCTTCCGCTGCCTTCCAGTTTTTCAAGAATACGAAGTGTGTTGGCAACGATGTCTGTCACGTTGCGTTCCACGCCGTCCTGGCCTGAATACTTGCGGTAGGAGATTTTTCCTTCCACATAGACCATCATGCCTTTTTTGAGCTGTTTTTCAGCGCGGTCGGCCAGTTCACGCCAAACGACCACATTGTGCCATTCGGTCTGCTTTTGCCAGTTGCCTTCTTTGTCCTTGTAGTTTTCGTTTGTAGCGAGGGAAAAACGGCCTACTGCTGTGCCGTTTTCCAGGTGTCGGATTTCCGGGTCTCCGCCCAGGTTACCGATGAGGGTTACTTTATTAATCATAACTGTGAATTGTGTTTTAAAAGTAAAAAGTTCAGGATTTTATTAGAATTATTGCGCCGGAGTTACCGGCCACTTTCAAAACAAACTTAAAGTTCCAGCTTTATCCTGCAAATACCAATCAATCAGGCGCGGGACTGCAATATTTTTTTTCAAATCGGTTCTCGGCAGCCGTAAAGTGCCTGCAAATGGCGCTAAAGTGCCGATTTTTTCCGGTAATACTGCCGGCAAATTGATTTCGATGAACACGGCGGTCACCTGCCGGTGCGTAAGGGTTTGCCGGTAGGGTTTGGATACCTGCGCGACGCTGAAATCGGGCGCATCGCCCACGGGAAAAAACTGTTCCTTCAGCCATTGCGTCAATGCTTCGTTTCCATCGGGCAGGTCAGAAAGGGTAAGTCCTTCCAACGCCGGAAACTCGAACAAGCCGCGCCAGATGTCCTTTTCCGCGCGTTTCCGCACAAAAACGTCGGGGCCGGCATTGAACACTGCATAACAGAAAAAGCGCTCTTTTTTGACTAAAACCTTCGATTTTATGGGCAATTCGTTCACTTTTCCGGTCTGCCAGGCTACACATTGCGTTTGCATGGGGCAGGTTTTGCAACCGGGTTGTTTAGGTGTGCACACCGTTGCGCCGAAATCCATCATGGCCTGGTTGAAAACGCCGGGCTGTGTGTGATCCAGCACCGTATTGGCCAGGCTGGTAAATGCTTTTTTAGCCGCCGGCGTGTCGGTCGGCGTATCGATCCCGAAAAACCGCGCCAGCACCCGGTACACATTGCCGTCGAGCACCGCATGCGGCAGGTCGTAGGCAAAAGAAGCGATGGCCGCAGCCGTATAGTCGCCCACGCCTTTCAGCGCGCGGATGGATGCGTAGTTGTCGGGGAAACGGCCGCCCAGTTCGTTTGCGATATATTTTGCCGTAAAATGCAGGTTTCGGGCGCGCGAGTAGTAGCCAAGGCCTTCCCAAAGTTTTAAGAGTTCGTCTTCAGGCGCACGGGCCAGGTCCGCAATGGCAGGATAGGCGGCTACAAATTTTTCATAATACGGCAGGCCCTGCTCCACGCGGGTTTGTTGCAGCATGATTTCCGACAACCAGATTTTATACGGGTCGCGCTCACCTTTCCAGGGCATGGGGCGGAGGTGGGTGGAAGCCCAGGAGAGGAGGGAGCTGCGGAAGAATGCATGCATGGTATGCTTTTTATGTGTTTTAGTGTTTTTGTATTTTAGTGTTTTTGAGTTCATACGCTCGGTTTGGGTAATCGGATATAGTATTGAAAATAGACTGTTCAATAGTATATGTCACGCTATTCTAACCCTTTAAACCTATTCCTGGGCTTTCACTTCTAAAACACTAAAATACGAAAACACCAAAACACTCAACCCGCCCTCACGGTTTCGCCATCTCCCCATCCTTCTTTCCTTTCAGTTTTTCATTCAAAAACTTGGTCATCAGCGTGTACAGGTGAATTTTGGCGCTGGGGTCCGAAATGCCGTGGTTGCGGTTGGGGTACACCATCGTATCGAATTGTTTATTGTTGGCAATCAATTGATTAGCCATTTCAGCGGTGTTCTGAAAATGCACGTTGTCGTCGGCCATGCCGTGTATCAGCAGGTATTTCCCTTCCAGTTGGTCGGCGAAATTGACCGGTGAATTATCTTCGTAACCTTCCGGGTTTTCGTCGTGCGTCTGCATGTAGCGTTCGGTGTACACGCTGTCGTACCATTTCCAGTTGGTGACCGGCGCGACGGCCACTGCGGCTTTGAACACGTTTTTGCCTTTCAGAATGGCATTGGTCGACATAAAGCCGCCGTAACTCCAGCCGAAAATACCGATGCGGTCTTTGTCCACAAAAGGCAAAGTACCGAGGTGTTCGGCGGTTTCAATCTGGTCGAGCACCTCGTAATGCCCCAGTTGTTTGTAGGTCATTTTTTTAAACTCCTCGCCGCGCCCGCCGGTGCCGCGATTGTCGACACAGGCCACCACGTAACCCTGCTGTGCCAGCATCTGGAACCACCAGTAGTTGGCGCCGCGCCACTTGTCGGTCACTTCCTGGTGTCCGGGGCCGCCGTACACGAACATCAGCACGGGCAGTTTTTTGTTCTGGTATTCGGGCGCCGAGGGTTTGATCATCCAGCCGTTCAGTTCCACTTTTTCGGAGGTTTTGAAACTGAAAAAATCAACCGGCACTACCTTGTGGTCCAGTTGTTTGCTTTGAATGGCGTCGTTCGTTTCCAGTACGCGCACCAGATCGCCCGTACGGGTGCGCACGGCGTATTGCGGCGGGGTGTTGGCCGTGGAGAAACTATTGACAAAATAATCGAACGTGCCGCTCCACTGTGCGCCGTGCCAGCCTTCGGGGCCGCTTACTTTTTTGCGCTTTTTGCCGTCCAGTTTTACAGCGTACAATTCGCGCCGCATAGGACTTTCCGCTGCGGCCTGGAAATAGGCCATTTTGTTTTTTTCGTCGATACCGTAAAAACTGGTGACTTCCCAGTTGCCTTTCGTGATGGCAGCCACTTCCTTGCCTTTCATATCGTAATGGTACAAGTGGTTGAAGCCGCTTTTTTCGCTTTGCATTACAAAACCAGAGCCGTCTTCGAGAAACGTAATGTCATGTAAATCAAGGTAATACTTGTTGTTTTCTTCCAGCATGACCGAGCAGGCGCCCGTTGCAGGGTCGGCCAGCAACAAGCGTTGCTGATTCTGGCGCCGGTTCATCCACGACAGGCAGAGCTGGTTGCCGGGCGTCCAGGCCAGGCGGGGCAGGTAATCGTCTTTTTCCGCCTGGCGGTCCGGGATGTTGATCTCCGTTGTTTGGGCAGAAGACAGATCGTACAAGTGCGCGGTTACAATGGCGTTATTTTCACCCACTTTCGGGTATTTGAAGCGCACTTCTTCGGGGTATTCGCCGCCGCGGTACATCTCCATGGTCATTTCCGGCACGGCGCGTTCGTCGAAGCGCAGGAAGGCAAGGCGTTTGCCGTCGGGGCTCCATTCAAATGCGCGCAGCAGTTCAAATTCTTCCTCGTACACCCAGTCGGAAGCGCCGTTGATGATCGCATTGATTTGACCGTCGGCAGTCACGCGGGTTGTTTTATTGTTGCTTAAATCCTTGATATACAAATCGTTTTCCACCATAAATGCAATTTTGGATGCATCGGGTGAAAAAGTGGCGTAGCGCTGTTTGGCCCCTTCAAACAGGCGGGTGATTTTTTTGCCTGCCGGGTCGTACACAAAAAAGTCGGCCTTCGTGCTCCAGCGGTAAATCTGTTCGGTAGCCGTGGTGAGCAGGATCTTTTTTTCATCGCTGCTGAAAAAATACCCGTCGAAGACGCCGTTCCAGCCGGGTGCATCGGATTTTATAGTGGATGCATCGAAAATGACGCCCGTTTTTACGCCGTTGCGGAGGTCGTATTGCGCGATAGTGGAGCCTTCCAGCCGGGTATAGTGCACACCGTCTTTCTGGAAATTAAATCCAGGTACATCTTTGCTTTTGAACGACTGTTTTTGAAAAATGTCTTCCGGCGTGATGGGTTTTTGGGCGCAGAGGGAAAGTCCGGCAAAAACGAAAAGCAGCAATAAAAAATGACGCATGATCGGGTTGTTGAGTTGTGGATGGGGTAAAAATAAGGCGCGCCTTCAACCGGCGCGCCTTATGCGTTAATTTTTCGGATAAAAGCCTGTATTTCAGTAATATTCAACCGGATTGTTGATGTTTACCACATAGAGCACAATAGGTCTGACACATAGATCACATAAAATGAACCGACCATTGAACTATGTGATCTATGTGTCAGACCTATTGTGCTCTATGTGGTAAACATCAATTCAAAATAACCACTTTAGTAATAATCGCATCCGGCGTATCAAAACTCTCCGAGCTGGTCGCCATCACCAGATAAACCCCCGAAGCCGCGCGGCGGCCCAGGTAATCGCGGCCGTTCCAGACAGCCTGCCCGCCGAGGGCCTTTCCTTCGTATATCAGGTTGCCGGCAATATCGGTGATTTTGACATTGGCATCGCGTGCCAGTCCGTAAATGGCGATAGGTCCGTCGTAATCGGGGCGCACCGGATTCGGATAGGCATAAGGCGCAGTGCTGTTGATGCGCCCACCTTCCGTCGCGTCGATCCGCAGCGAAATAACGCCTTTTTCGGTGCCGATCCACACTTCTCCCGCCTTTTGATCTATGGCGATATCCGTTATCGCATCATCGAACAAAGGGCTATTGGTTTTGGTGTATTGCGCTACCTGGTCGATACCGTCGGGCGACTGCACAAAAACGCCGTTGTTGGTGCCGAACCATTTGCGGTTGGCGCCGTCGACATCTATAGCCCGCACTTCTTCGGTTTCCAGGAGATAGGAGTTGAACCCGTCGACGTTTACGATGCGGCGGCGGCCCGTGCAGTTGGCATCAAAAACGTTGCTGCCACATTCAAAACTGATCACACCCAGTTGCGTGCCTACCCACACATCGCCGTCGAGGTCCACCGAAATGCTGTATACGGTGTTGGTGGGCAATTCGCTGTTGGTGCTGGTGATCAGCCGGTAGCGGTCGTCGGCCGGACTATCCAGGTCCTGCCCGCTGTCGTACACCAGTACGCCGCCGTTGAACGCGGTGACAAACCATTTGTATCCATTCTGGTCGACTACGACGTTCAGCAGGTTGTTGACCGGCGCGGCGGAAAAATTGCGCAGGGTTCCGTCGGGCTTCAGCACCGCAATCGGGGCAATTGCATCGTAATTACTCATCCACAGGTTGCCGTCTTCATCAAAGGCCATCCCGCCGATAGCCGTGCGGTTCTGGCCGGAAGCGCCGGCGTTTTGTAACAAAGAATTGTATTGGGTGTAACATTTGGTAGGGGCACCGGGTTTGGTGGCATCGATCAGGCCGCCCGTAAAACTGCCTACGAAAAAACGGTCCTCGGTGGGGTGCGCTGCCACCCGCCAGTGCGAAACGCCGCAGCTGTCGCCCAGTTCGGGGTTGGAAAACAAGGAAAAACGTTTCCAGCGCCCGTCTTCAAAAATGTAAACACCCCAGTCGCGGAACAGCGGCGACAAATCGGGGAAAGCGCCCGGAGTAGCCACATAAACTTTTCCCCTGGCGATGGATATTTGAGCGGAATGCTGGTATAAAGGAGAGTTAAAAGTAAAGCGGTCGCATTTGTTCTGGTTCAGGTCATAATACCTGAACTGTTCATTGTCATCGGCAAACCAGAATGTTTTGGACCCGTCCTCGATGGCATAAAGGGGTGAAGTGGCTTCACAAGGCCCCTGTATTTCGTAGCGCTGTCCACCGGGTTCGATGTATTCCACTTTTCCGTTGAAACCACTTTTCCAGCCGATAACCAGTCCTTCGCTTTCGGTGCTGATATAGATTACCGGCCGCGCTTCGGGGTTGGTGGTGATGGTTTCGAGTGCCGTTCCGTCGTAGCGCCGCAGGGAAGCGTCGATGCCGAGGTACAGGTTGTTTTGCCAGACGGCCATGGCGTTGAAGGATACGCCCGTTGGAAAGCCCAGTGCGGCGCCGGCCATTTGCCAGCGGCTGAAATCTTCCGGGTTGACATCGTCGGCAGGCAGCCGGAACAGGCTTTCTTCGGTACCTGCATACAAGTAGTTGTTGTACTTGGCGACCGATTTTACGGCAAGCCCCGTAAATGTGGTGAATTCCGCTTCATCGCGTTCCAGGTTGAGTTTTAAGATACCGAAACCGCAGGCGAGGTAAGCGAATTTGCCTTCAAAAAAAACGCTGTAAATCTTTTTATCGCCCAGGATATTCAGGTTTTTGAAAATAAAGGGCAGGTTGGTTACCGAACCGTCGGAAGGCCGGTAAAGGTCTATGTTGCTGTTGGTGTACACGATGAGCACCACATCGGCGGCTTTGTTGTAGCGCACGAGGTTGATGCCAACATCGCTCAGGCCTTCCACTTTTGTGATAAAACGGGGAGAACGATCGACTTTGTCGATTTCCACGATGGCCCACTCGGTGGCGTAGTACACTTTGGAATCGCTCTGCGTGACGGAACTGGAGCGCTGCCAGGGCAAATGCTGCCGCCATTCACCGATTTTAAGCGGCGGGAATTCGGTGGTATCCGTTTGGGCAATAGCGTTTCCGGTAAAAAAAAGACAAAAAAGGACAAAAAGAAAAGGGCGCATAATCAAGATCAGGACTGTTTGGTACAACTCGTTCCATGGCGCAGCAAAGGTCGCAAAGGTTGTCTGTTGTTGCGTACAGTCGTTTTTAAACGCCCGATTATTACTTTCTCTGCAAATATTCTATCGCCAGCCGGTACCCATCCAATCCCAGCCCAACAATACTCCCCACGCATTTTGGAGACAAATATGAATGGTGCCTGAACGGCTCCCGTTTGTGCACGTTGCTGATATGCACTTCAATCACAGGCGCAGTGACGGCTGCCACAGCATCTGCCAGCGCGATGGAGGTATGGGTAAAAGCGCCGGCATTCAGGACGATGCCATTCACCGTAAAACCTGCTTCATGGATGCGGTCGAGCAATGCGCCTTCGTGGTTGCTCTGGAAATAATCGAGTTCGATGTCCGGAAAAATGCCGCACAGTTCTTCCAAAAATTGCTCAAACGAGCGATTGCCGTAAATTTCAGGTTCCCGCTTACCCAACAAGTTGAGGTTAGGGCCGTTTATGATAAGGATCTTCATAGATGCAAAAATCGTATTTTTTCAGCACATAGGCACATAGAAGCGCCACATAGAACACATGGCGCACGGTAGCATCATTTTTTCTATGTGTTCTATGTGAATTCCTAATGTGCCCTATGTGGTAAACAAACACAGATATTCTACCTATTTTTGAGAAATTTTGCTGCAACACACGGATCAAGATTAAATAGCTATGAAAAAACTGCTCCTCCTGTTCCCCGTTCTTTGCCTGTATGGCGTATTTCACTCGGCGCTTTTTGCTCAGTCCATGCTTATTTCGGATGCTATTTCGATCCGAAATGACTACGGCTACGAACTTGTCGGCCGTTTGCGCGACCGCATTTTGGTGTTTCGCGATAAATACAATGATTTTGAAGTGCAGGCTTTCGACAACCAGATGAAACTGGCCTGGAGCCGCAACCTGGAGGATCTGGACAGTCGCGGCATACAGGTAGTGGCCGTGATTGCCGGTAAAAACGACTTCTCTATCGTACACAAAATACGGCGTCGCGGGTTTTCAGTGCTGCGCATCCATAAGTACGACCCGGGCGCGAACCTGATCGACAGCATGATCATCAAGGATTACGGAGAGCGGCTGTTCAATGCGCCTATACTGGGTTATATCCAAAGCGATGACCGCAATTGTATTGTGGTGTACAATACGAGCGACCGCAGCCAAATCGAAGCCACTTGTTTCCAACTGGATAAAATGCAGGTGCTGTGGGATAAGACCTTCCAACTGAAACAGGAATACGATGAATACAGCCCGCCGGCGATGGTGTTGAGCAACAAGGGTAATTTTTTTCTGGTGGCCGAAGAAAACAATCGAAACCGCCGCATGGAAGACCATAAAATGAACATCCTTCAGGTGCAAAATGGTGAGGAACGGGTGACACAGGTGTCTTTGCCCAATTTCCTGACGGCATCGGCCGGCTGCGGATACGACAATAAAAATAATCAACTCATCGTGGCAGGCTTGTACAGCGAGAAAAACAGGGAACGGGCCAACGGCGCTTTTTATATCCGGTTGGCTTCTGGCTCATCCGTTCCTCAAGTAGTTCATAATGAGCCGTTTGACGAAAAATTTCTCTCCATTCTCCGCCAAAAAGATGCGGGCGATGACAGTAAAGGTGTGGAAGAAGCCGAAGTGAAACAGTTGGTGTTGCGGCAGGATGGAGGCGTGGTGATGGTAGTGGAGCGCAACCACCAGCTGCAGCGCGGCGCATCTGCCGGTCGCGGTTTCTGGCGGGATGGCATGCGACTGGTGATCGATTATTATTATGATGATCTTTTTGTACTCGGTATCCAGCCCGACGGTAAGCCGCAGTGGAAAACGGTGTTGCATAAAAAGCAGTATTCGCAGGATGACGAAGGCACTTTTTCGTCTTTTTTCCTATTCCTTAATTCGGATAAAATGCGCTTTTTATTCAACGACGAAATCAAATATGAAAATACCTGCAGCGAATACGTGCTGACACCGGTAGGGGAATTTGACCGCAACAGCCTGCTGACGACCGTCAACCAGAACTTGCGCCTGCGTTTTCGCGATGCCTTGCAGTTGAATGGAGGAGAGTGTTTGATACCGTCGGAATTCAGGAACAAACTGCGGCTGGTACTGCTGCGCTGGTGAAAACGTGAGTGGTGAGTCGTGAGTGGT